>JANMCB010000333.1:0-4401 GCA_031360805.1 Rhodoferax sp. | reverse complement strand
CTTGCCTGCGCGCCGCCCAGCAATTGCCACAGGGGCAACTGCAGCTTGCGCGCGCGCCAGTCCCACAAGGCCGTGTCCACACAGGCCAGCGCCAGGCTGGTGATGGCACCGACCGCCGTTGCGTGGGTGCTGAAAAACAGGTCTTTCCAGATCGACTCGACATGCAACGGGTTGAGCCCGATCAGCCGTGGCACCAGATGGTCCTTCAGCAAAGCCATCACCGAGGAGCCGCCGGTGCCAATCGTGTAGGCGTAGCCTGTGCCCTCGATGCCATCGCTGCAGCGCAGGGTCAGAAGCAAAGTTTCCTGCGTCACAAAAGACTGGATCGCGTCGGTGCGCACCACCTTGGGCGGCAGGTTGACCTGACGCAGTTGCACGGACTCAATGCGGGGCGCTTGTGTCATCAAGGGTTTTGCCGGATGTGGCTGGCGTGTTTTGAAGGGATGATTAATTGGTATGACCACTTGGCCAATTCCAGTATCATAACGCCATGCCGATCCAAGCCATCGAACCGCAACGCCTGTACCGCCAGATCGCCGGGCAATTGCGTGCACTGCTGGCCAAGGGCGAATACCCGATGGGTACGCGCCTGCCGGCAGAGCGCGACCTGGCCCGCCAACTCGGCGTGAGCCGACCCACTGTGCGAGAGGCCCTGATTGCCCTCGAGGTGGAAGGCTGGGTGGAAGTGCGTATCGGCTCCGGCGTCTACGCGCTGGACCGCAGCCGGCGCAAGTTTGCCAGCGAAGCGCCGGCATCGACTGAATGGGGCCCGCTGGAACTGTTGCGCGCGCGGCGCGTGCTTGAAGGCGAAACTGCCGCCATCGCCGCCGTGTTGGCAAAACGCAAAGACATCGTGGCGCTGGGGCAGGCTATTGCAGACATGAGCGCTGCCGCCGCTGCAGGCATGATCCCGCAGGACGGCGACCGCGAATTTCATTTAGTCATCGTGCAGGCTGGCGGCAACAGCGTCTTGGCGGAAACCGTGGAGAAGTTTTTCGACGGCCGCCGCGGCCCGATCGCCACGCGCCTGGGCGGGCATTTTGAGAACGCCAAATCCTGGAGCGCCGCCATTGAGGAACACCAGCTTATTCTGGACGCCATCCGCCTGCACGACCCGGCAGCCGCCCGCGCCGCCATGCACCAGCATCTGGACCGGTCCCACAAGCGATTCAGTGCGAGCTGGCGCCGCACGAAGCACGTTGAGTAAAGGTATGCGCCAGACCCGCAACCCAATCCGCAAGCTAACCCGGCAAATTTCAACTACCCCTGAGGAGACTTCCATGAAGACCGCATCCACCAAACGCTTTGCCATTCAAACCCTCGCCGCGTGCGCCCTCCTGGCCAGCTGCACCGGCTTCTTCAACGTTGCCCACGCACAAACCAAATTGAAATGGGCGCACGTGTACGAAACCTCGGAGCCGTACCACACGCAGTCGGTCTGGGCAGCTGATGAAATCAAGAAACGTTCCAACGGCAAATTTGACATTCAGGTTTTTCCCGCCTCGACACTGGGCAAGGAAACTGACATCAACCAGGGCCTGCAATTGGGCACGGTGGACATGATCATCAGCGGCCCGTCGTTTGCGGCGCGCAGCTATCCGCGCTTCGGCATTGCCTACTACCCGTTCATCTTCCGCGACGGAGAGCACCTGCTTGCTTACAGCAAGAGCGCCGTTTTCAAGGACATGGTCGATGAATTCCGCGCCAAGACGGGCATCCAGGTGACGGCCTACACCTACTACGGCGCACGCCACACCACCGCGCAAAAGGCCTTCACCAACTGCGAAGGCATGAAGGGCCTGAAAATCCGCGTGCCCGATGTGCCTGCCTACACCGCGACGCCCAAAGCCTGCGGCGCCAACCCGACACCCATCGCCTTTGCAGAGGTCTACCTGGCCCTGCAAAACGGCACCGTCGATGCGCAGGAGAATCCACTGACGACCATCGAAGCCAAGAAGTTTTTTGAAGTGCAAAAAGCCATCATGCTGACCGGGCACATCGTCGATGGCCTGACCACACAGATCGCGCCCCAGCTCTGGAACAAGCTGAGCGATGCCGAGAAAGCCATGTTCACCGAGGTCACGCGCGAGGCCGCCGCCAAAGCCTCTGCCGATATCAAAAAACGCGAGAGCGAGCTGGTCGATGAGTTCAAGAAAAAGGGCTTGCAGATTGTCACCGTGGACCGCAAGAGCTTCCAGGATGCCGTGCTGAAGAACTCACCGCTGGAGTCCATGGGTTTCACGCGAGCTGATTACGACAAGATTCAGGCCGCCAAATAAATGGCTGGCGCGACCGACATTGACGCCCTGCCGCAGGTGATGGGGGCGGACGGCGAGTTTCACGTCATCGACGAAGCGGTTGATCTGTCGGGCACGCCGGTGGAAGCGTGGGCAGCGCTGGCCTTCTTCTGGCTGCTCGGGGTCACTGTCTTCTACCAGTTCTTCACGCGCTATGTGCTCAACGACTCCGCCGCCTGGACCGAAGAAATTGCGCGTTATTTGCTGATTGGCACCGTATTTGTCGGCGCGGCAATTGGTGTCGCAAAAAACAACCACATCCAGGTGGATTTTTTCTACCGCTACATGCCCGCCGCGATGTGCCGCGCGATGGCTTTGCTGGTGGACGTGCTTCGCATAGCTTTTTTCGGCATGGCCGTGGTCATGACGTGGCAGATGATGCAGAAGCTTGGCAGCTACAAGATGACCATCATCGACTTGCCGATGAACATCGTCTATGGCGTCTGCATGCTGGGCTTTGCAGCCATGTTTTTGCGCTCATTCTGGGTGCTGCGGGTGCATTGGAAGCGGGGTTACAGCGTGCTGGAAAAGCCCGAATCCACGATGGAAGACCGCTAGCCAAAACGCATTGAACAACCAGAACCCCTCATGCTGAAAATTATCTTCCTCATCCTCATGTCGGGCGGCGTGCCGGTGGCCATCGCCATGGCCGGCTCCTCGCTCTTGTACATTTTGTGGACCGGCGACAACCCGCCCTTTGTGGTCATCCACCGCATGGTCAGCGGCATCGACAGCTTTCCGCTTCTGGCGGTGCCGTTTTTCATTCTGGCCGGCAACCTGATGAACAACGCCGGCATTACCAACCGCATCTACAACTACGCGCTGGCGCTGGTGGGCTGGCTCAAAGGCGGGCTGGGTCATGTCAACGTGATTGGTTCGGTGATTTTTGCCGGCATGAGCGGCACCGCCATTGCCGATGCGGCGGGCCTCGGCACCATCGAGATCAAGGCCATGAAGGACCATGGCTACGACACTGAGTTCGCCGTGGGCGTGACAGCGGCATCTGCCACCTTGGGCCCCATCATCCCGCCGAGTCTGCCGTTTGTGATTTACGGCATGATGGCCAATGTGAGCGTGGGCGCGCTCTTCATGGCAGGCATTCTGCCGGGGCTGTTGATGGCCGGCTTGATGATGCTGACCGTTGCCTATTTCGCCCACAAAAACGGCTGGGGTGCCGACATCAAGTTCGAATGGCCACGCGTGCTCAAGGCGCTGTCCGAGACAGCGGTGGTCATCTGCTGGCCGCTGGCGCTGTGGGTGTTGATCACCAAACTCGGCACGCACCCGCAGCTGACCGTGTTCATTGGACTCATTGCGCTGTTCGCGGCCGACAAGTATTTCAACTTTCAGGCGGTGTTGCCCATCATGACGCCGGTGCTGCTGATTGGCGGCATGACCACCGGCATCTTCACACCTACAGAAGGTGCGATTGCCGCTTGCGTGTGGGCCATGGTGCTGGGCCTGGCCTGGTATAAAACGCTCAACTGGAAGATGTTTGTCAAGGTCTGCCTGGACACGGTCGAGACCACCAGCACCGTGCTGTTCATCGTGGCCGCTGCCAGCATCTTTGGCTGGATGCTCACCGCGACAGGGGTCACCACCGCCATCGCCGCCTGGGTGCTTGCGTTCACGCATGAGCCCTGGGTGTTTTTGCTCATCGCCAATTTGCTGATGCTGTTTGTGGGCTGCTTTCTGGAGCCCACTGCGGCCATCACCATTCTGGTGCCGATCCTCGTGCCGATCTGCCAGAAACTCGGCATCGACCTGGTTCACTTCGGCCTGGTGATGGTGCTCAACCTGATGATTGGCCTGCTGCACCCGCCCATGGGCATGGTCTTGTTTGTGCTGGCGCGCGTGGCCAAACTGTCGGTTGAGCGCACCACCATGGCCATCCTGCCCTGGCTCATTCCCCTCTTGGGCAGCTTGGGTCTCATCACTTACTTTCCCAAGCTGGTGCTGTGGCTGCCCCGGCTGGTTTACCAATGAGAATTTTTGTCCCAATTTTTTCTGCTTTGCTGCTCACATGAATCCATTCATTCGACTCCACCCCGCCGACGATGTACTGATCGCCCGAACCCAGCTTGTGGGCGGCACCACCGTTGAA
>JANMCB010000320.1:0-3374 GCA_031360805.1 Rhodoferax sp. | reverse complement strand
AGCGCGTCGTAATGGTCCCAAATCAGATAGTCGTTGGGGTGGCTGATGAACTGCTGCACCATCGCCGGGTCGTAATGCGGTGTGACCTCGCCGTTGGGCAAACGGCGGGTGGAGGTTTCGGTCAATCGGCGCCACTGCGCATCGGTCAACGCGCCATAGGGTTTGTAGACTTGCCGAAAGAACGCTTCAAGCGCCTGCACCGTCGCAAACGCAGGTGGACTGCCCGCGTAGGCGCGGATGCGTGCAATCGCGGCGTCTGCCACTTGCGGTGCGGTGTCGTTCAGCGTCAGGCTCTGGATGCGCGCTTTCATCCGGGGCTGAAACAGGCCCGATGCGCACACCATGCCCAATGCGCCGCCCATCGACGTGCCAACCCAATGCGCCCGCTCGATGTTCAGGTGATCCAGCAGGTCAGCGGCTATCTGGGCGTAGAAGGACAGGCAGTATTCGAGCTCAGGCTTTCGGCTCCACTGGCTCAATCCGCGCCCGATGGTGTCCGGGCAAATCACCCGGTAGCCGCGCAATGCCAGGTAGGCTGCCAGTTCGTCCATGTCACGCCCGGTGCGGGCCAGGCCGTGCCAGGCAATCACGGTCTTGCTGAACTGCGAACCCCACTCTGTGTAATGGATTTCACGCCCGGCGCAAGTCGCGTAATGGGAGGCAGGACCGGTTGAACTCATGACTTGACCGCTCCAGCGCGCAAGCGCCCCACAACACCCGTCGGAAAATAATAAACCGACAGCACAAACAGCACACCAAGCCAGAGCAGCCAGCGGTCCGGCGACAGCAATGCAGCCAGCCAAGGCAGGCTGGAGGCGGCGTCGCTGCCGACTTTCAGCAAGTCCTGCAAATAGCTTTGCGCCACCAGAAACAGCGCGGCACCAATGGCTGCCCCGTAAACCGTGCCCATGCCGCCGATCACCACGATCAGGAGCACGTCCATCATGATCTCGAACGACAGCGAGGTGTCCGGCCCGTTGTAGCGCAGCCAGATGGCCAGCATCGCACCGGCCATGCAGGCGAACAGTGCGGACAGAATGCTGGACGTGGTGCGGAACACCACCACACGGTAGCCAATGGCTTCTGCGCGGAATTCGTTCTCGCGAATCGCCTGCAGCACGCGGCCAAAGGGCGAGTTCACAATGCGCAGCAGGGCCAGAAAGAGCACCAGCGCTGTGACGAAAAGCAGGTAGTAGCACAACAGTTTGCCGTCCAGCGTGACGCCCAGAAATGGCGTTTCTGAAAATTCATGGCTTGAGGATAGAAGCTCGGGCAACTTGAAGGTCAAGCCGTCTTCACCGCCCGTCAGATCCGAGAGCTGCGATGCCAGCGTCTGAAACGCGGAGGCAACCGCCAGCGTGATCATGGCAAAAAAGATCGCCCGCACACGCAGCGAAAACAGCCCCACTGCCAGCGACAGCACAAAGGAAACCGCCAGCGCCGTCAACACGCCCGTTGCAAGCGCTGTCCAGCTCGGGTCCATGCGCGTGGTGGCGATGGCCACGCCGTACGCACCAATGCCAAAAAACATGGTGTGCGCAAAGCTCACAATCCCCGTAAAGCCCAACAGCAAGTCGAAGCTGGCCACCAGCACCAGAAAGATCAGCACCTTGGCGGCAACATCCAGCGCTTTGACGCCCGGGAACAGGATTGGCGTGAACGCCAGCGCAATCAGCAATGCCATCAGGAGCACGGCCAGCACGCGGCTGCGCGGCAAATCATTGGAGAGGAGTCGTAGCAACATGAGTTCGCTTCAAATTTGAACGTGTTATTTACCAGGAATGCCGTGGAACCGGCTTGGCCGGGGCACTGGCATTGCCCCCTGCAAGGGGGAAAGCGGCCACACGCAGTGGGCAAGCCGGGGGGTGTTCATCGATTTGCAACGGGGTAAACGCCCTGGGGCCGCCAAAGCAAGACGGCGACCATCAATGCAATGTTGGAAAACAGCGCCATCTTGGGTAACAGGAAACCGGTGTAATTCACCATCAGGCCGACCAGCAATGCGCCTATCAATGCGCCGCCGGTTGAACCCAGCCCGCCGATGATGATGACAATGAAGATCAGGATGTTGACCTGGCCGCCCATTTGCGGCACCAGGTTCTGCTGAAACAGCCCCCACATCACGCCACCCAGGCCGGCCAGCGCACTGCCGGCCACGAATACACCGACAAACAGGCGGCGGATGCGGTAACCCAAGGCCTCAACCATTTCCCCGTTTTGCACGCCAGCCCGAATCAGCAGGCCGATTTTGGTCCTGGCCAGTGTCCAGCTCAAAACGCCAAACACGATCAGACCGACCACCACAGCCAGCAGCCGGTATTTTTCGATGGCCGAGTCGCCTACAAGCACGGCACCGCGCAAACCTTCGGGCAGTGGCAGCGGCACCTGCTGGGCACCCCAGATTACTTTGATGAGTTCCTCCCCAATGATCATGCCACCCATCGTGATCAGAATCTGCTTGAGGTGCTGGCCGTAAACCGGACGAACGATAAAGCGTTCAAACGCCAGCCCGACGGCACCGGCAACCGCCATGGCAACCAGCATGGCCGGCAACACGGCCAGCAGATTCACCGCCAGGTTGCCGGAGCCGGTCCAGTCGCCCATCAAACCCAGCACGCTGGCGGCCACATAGGCACCCAGCGCGATGAAGACGCCGTGCCCAAAGTTAAGCACGTCCATCAAGCCGAACACCAGCGTGAGCCCCGAAGCAATGATGAAGATGATCATGCCCATCGCCAGCCCGGCCACCGTCAACGTGAGCCAGGTCGAACCAGACCCGATAAACGGAAATACCGCCAGTGCCAGCACCGGTACCAAAGCCAGGGGCTTCCAATCCATCTCGATTTTCATATTGCCAACCCCAACAATGAATGCTGCAAAGCCTCGTCTTCGGCCAGTGCCTGCATCGAGCCCGCGTGCACCACGCGGCCGTTGTCCATCACCGCGACGCTGTCGCCAAGCCGCTTGGCAAAGTTGATGTTCTGCTCCACCAGCAAGATCGTGGTGCCTTTGGCCTTGAGCTGTGCAAGCGCATCGATCATGTTGTTGATGATGGCCGGGGCCAGGCCTTTGCTGGGCTCGTCCACAATCAGCAGCTCGCGCGGCTCCACGATCGCACGGGCAACCGCCAGCATCTGCTTTTGCCCGCCCGAGAGCTTGCCCGCCGGATGGTTCCAGAACTTTTCAACGGCGGGAAACAGCGAGAAAATCCATTTCAGCCGCACCTCGTCCATTTGACCAGCGCGCTTGGCGCTGCGGGCCGCGAGCAGCATGTTTTCCTTCACCGTGAGGTCGGAAAAAATTCCCATGTTCTCGGGCACGTAGGCAATATTCAGGCCTGCAATGTCGGGCGTGGTCATCGCCGTAATTTCGCG
>JANMCB010000275.1:0-2627 GCA_031360805.1 Rhodoferax sp. | reverse complement strand
GCAAGCGTAGGCACCAGTATCCGCATGGTGCCGATTGATGAGGTGATTTACTTTGAAGCCGCCGACAAGTACGTGCGCGTGCTCACCGCAGAGCATGAATACCTGATTCGCACGCCGCTGAAAGAACTCACGCCCCAGCTCGATGCGCAGACTTTTTGGCAAATCCACCGTGGCACGGTGGTACGGGCGGGCAGCATTGAATCTGTCACCCGCGACGAAGCCGGCAAACTGTGGCTTTCGCTGCGCGGCCACGCACCCAAAATCGCCGTAAGCCGCCTCTACGCACATCTGTTCAAGGCGATGTAACCGGCGGTTAGCGCCAGCGGTTGCGCATGGCTGTCAGAATAGCGGCAAGGAACCCATCACACCATGACACTGCCCATCACGACCACCCCGACCGCTTCAATCCACTTTAGCGCCGCTACAGCCAGCCTTGTCACTGCCGCAGTATTGGGCCTGACCGGCTGCGCCAGCGTTTTCAAACCTGCGGGTGACCTGAAGATGACCGTGGTGTCGTCGCCCTCGCCCCAATGGGTCAGCGGTGACAGTGCGCTGGTCCGCATCAACGGCGACGTGCCACCGGTTGGCAGGCTGCACGTGTTACTGAATGGCCGCGACGTCACATCAAGCTTTGCCAAGCAAACCGATGGCAAGCTGATTGGCCTGATCACCGGCTTGCAGCCGGGCAAAAATGTGCTGACAGCAGATTTGCAGATGCCGGGTGAAACGTCGATGGCCGCCGTCAGCACGCTGGAACTGACCAACTTCCCTCGCTCCGGCCCGATGTTCTCTGGCGCACAGCAGCAGCCGTTCACCTGCCAGACCGACACCTTCCTGTTGCCCGCCAGCAAAGTCACGCTGGGCGCGCCGCTGGACGGCGATTGCTCGGTGGCGACCCGGGTTGACTACGTTTACCGCAACACCGCCGCCAAGCCGGATTTTGTGCCCTTGCCGTCGCTCACCACACTGCCCGGCGATGTGGCCACCACCACGACCAGCACCGGCAAAACCGTGCCCTACATCGTTCGCGTGGAGACTGGCACGCTGAACCGCGCGATTTACCAGACGGCGGTGCTGCACAACCCCGCCGTTGACGCCACCCCCAGCCACACGGCATCGCCCGCCGGCTGGAATGGCCGCCTGGTATACACCTTTGGCGGCGGCTGCACCGGCGGCTGGTACCGCCAGGGCAATACCACCGGGGGCGTGCTGGACGACAACATCCTCAAGCAGGGTTACGCCATGGCGTCGAGCAGCCTGAATGTGTTTGGCAACAATTGCCAGGACCTCACCGCCGCCGAGTCGATGGCGATGGTGAAGGAGCAGTTCATCAAAACCTATGGCCTGCCGCGCTACACGATTGGCTGGGGCTGCTCGGGCGGCTCCTACCAGCAGCACCAAATTGCCGACAACTACCCCGGTTTGCTGGATGGCATTCTGCCTGGCTGCAGCTTCCCGGAAGTGGGCTTTGCCACGGTGCAGTCCATCACCGACCAGCGCCTGTTGGGCAACTACTTCAAGAACAAGGTGCCCGGCACGTTCTCAGACGAGCAGCAGCGCCAGGTGGCCGGTATTCACAGCGTCAAAACCATGTACACCGCTACGGTGTATGACGGCTCCATGCGCATCGCGCCAGACGTCTATTGCCCTGCTACCTTGCCCATAGCACAGCGCTACAACGCCACCACCAACCCGCGCGGCGTGCGATGCAGCATTTTTGACCACAACATCAATGTTTACGGCAAAGACCCGGTTACCGGCTTTGCGCGTCGGCCTATCGACAACACTGGCGTGCAATATGGCCTGCGTGCGTTGAACGACGGGGTGATTTCGGTTGACCAGTTTCTGGACATCAACGCCAACGCTGGCGGTTACGACCAGGATGGCAAGTTCATGGCCAGCCGCACCGTGGGCGATGCGCAAGCCATGCGCGCGTCGTACCAGAGCGGGCGGCTCACCTCTGCCGGTGGGGGCCTGCGTGACATTCCCATCATCGACTACCGCGCTTACTCCGACGACAACGCAATTGGCGACATCCACCTGCGCTACCACTCGTTTTCAATGCGCGAACGGCTGATCAAGGCGAATGGCGATGCAGGCAATCAGGTGATGCTGGTGGAGGACTTTCGCTATGGCTACTATTCAAGCGACAGCCCGCTGTTGATGAGTGCGCTGAAAGAAATGGACCTGTGGCTGGCCAATGTTGCAGCCGACACCCGGCCCGGCAGCCAGCACGACAAGGTGGTTCGCAACAAACCCGCCACGCTGCAAGAAGGCTGCCTGACACGTGACGCCGCGCCGACCCGTATCAACGAAAAGTTTGAACGCGCCAGCGGCCAATGCGCTGCCATTTACCCGGCCCCTGCCTCCCCCCGGTTTGTAGCGGGCGGACCGATTGCGGCGGACGTCATCAAGTGCCAGCTTAAACCCGTCTCCCAAGGCGACTACGCCCGCGTGTTCACGCCACACCAACAAAACCGGCTGGCTGCCACGTTCCCCCAGGGCGTATGCGACTGGTCACGCCCTGGCGTCGAGCAGCAGGGTTTAAGAGGCACCTGGCTGTCGTTTTGACCGGTCAATGGTGATTGCGACCACCATCGTTACTTTGACCAGCGCCCGCCACCCGG
>JANMCB010000274.1:0-4018 GCA_031360805.1 Rhodoferax sp. | reverse complement strand
CATGCGGGTGGCGCGCAGCTCACGCAGGCGGGCCAGCGGCGCATGTGTGATGTCTTCGCCTTGCAGCAAAATCTGTCCGGCAGTCACCGGCAAAGTCTTGGGCAGCAGGCCCATCACGCTTTGGGCAATGACCGATTTGCCAGAACCCGATTCACCCACCAGGCACAGTATTTCACCGCGCCCCACCGTGAACGACACCCCCTTGACGGCCGTGTTGCGGTCGCCGTCTGATGGCAATGCGATGGTCAGGTTGCGCACCTCCAAAATCGGCGCATCTGCCGTGGCGGCAATGGGCGATATGGGCGACATGGATGTCACAGGCGTTTGGCCATCTTCGGGTCCAGCGTGTCGCGCAGCCCGTCACCCAGAATATTCACTGCCAGCACCGTCACCGCCAGAAAAATGCCAGGAAAGAAAATGTTGTGCGGGTACTCATTGAACTGGGCGCGGCCCTCGGCCATCACATTGCCCCAGGTGGGGATATCGGGCGGCAGGCCGACGCCTAAAAAAGACAGGATCGCTTCGACCAGAATACCCGACGCACAGATGAAAGTGCCCTGCACCACCAGAGGCGCCACGCAATTGGGCAGGATGTGGCGCAGCATGATCTTCCAGGTGGGCGTGCCCAGCGAAATCGCCGCCTCGACGTAGGGTTCTTCGCGGATCGTCAACACCAGCGAGCGGACCAGACGTGTCACGCGCGGTATTTCGGGGATGGCAATCGCCACCACTATGGTGGTCAGGCTGCCGCGCCACATCGCCACCAGCGCAATGGCAATCAGGATGGCAGGGATGGCCATCACGCCGTCCATCACGCGCATCAGCGGGCCGTCGAGCCAGCGCAGGAAGCCGGCGCAAAGGCCCAGCAGGATGCCAAACGCCATCGCCACGACAGCGGTGAACAAACCGACGATCAGCGACACCTGCGTGCCGTAAATCACGCGGCTGTAGATGTCGCGCCCGAAACTGTCGCTGCCCATCAAAAAGGTGTGCTTGAGCTGCTCGCCTTCGAGCGTGGTAATTTCGCCGGCCTTGCCCGGCAGCAGGTCGCGGCTGGACGGGTCGAACAGCGACGGGTCCACCGTGCCCAGCCAGGGCGCCAGCAGCGCAATGATGACGAGCAGGCCCAGAAAAAATGCGCCAATGCGCACCGAAGTATTGCGCCGCACCCGCATCCAGGCGCTCGGCTGGGTGACCACGGTGGCCGATTCGACCGACAGGGCTTCGAAGTTTGATGCGCTCATGTCAGTATCGGATGCGTGGATCAAAAAACACGTACGACAAATCGACCAGCAAATTGATGCCCACGTAAACCACCGAAAACAGGAGAATCACGCCCTGGATGGTCGGGAAGTCGCGCGCCAGCACGGCGTCCACCGTGAGCCGGCCCAAGCCCGGGATGGCGTAGACCGACTCTGTAACGACCACGCCGCCAATCAGCAGCGCAATGCCAATGCCGATCACTGTGGCAATCGGCACAGCCGCGTTGGCCAGCGCGTGGCGCATCAACACGGTGGATTCCGGCAAGCCCTTGGCGCGGGCGGTGCGGATGTAATCCTCACCCAAAGTCTCCAGCACCGAGGCGCGGGTGACACGGGCAATCAGCGCGATGTAGATGACCGACAGCGTGATGGCCGGCAGGGTCAGGTGATAAAGCCAGGGCCCGAACCCATCGGCCAGGCGTTTGTACCCCTGCACTGGCAACCAGCCCAGCTTGAGCGACACGCCCCAAATCAGCAGGTAGGCCAGCACGAACACAGGGATGGAAAAGCCCAGCACCGAAAACCCCATCAGGCCGCGGTCCAGCCAACTGCCAAAGCGCCAGGCCGCCAGCACCCCCAGCGGCACCGCCACCAGCACGGCAATGGTGATGGTGACCAGGGCCAGGGACAGCGTGGGTTCGATCCGCTGGCCAATCAGCGTGCTAACGTCAGTTTTGTAATAGAACGACTGGCCCAGGTCGCCCATGATGGTGTGGCCAAACCAGATCACAAACTGCTCGGGGATGGAGCGGTCCAGCCCCAGGTTGGTGCGGATCTGCGCAATCTGCTCGGTGCTGGCTGCATCCCCGGCCAACACCGCTGCCGGGTCGCCGGGTGTGAGGCGCAGCATCAAAAACACCAGCACTGAAACGATCAGCAAAACTGGAATTGTGGCCGCCAGGCGGCGGGCAAGAAAGGCGTACATCAGTGCTTGAAAAGGCCGCGCAGAAATGTCATGCGCAGCCCTTTCAATTCTTCTTCAGGTTCCAGTACATATTGCCGTTGGTGACAAAAAACCCGCTCACATTTTTAGTAGCCGCCATGGGCTGGTCGTATTCGCCCAGCACCGCGTGGGTTGCCACTTCGAAGGCACGGCTCTGCATGGCTTCGGCCAGCTTTTTCTTGGCGGGCTCCTCGGTGGCGCGCATGAACTGGTTGCGCAGCTCCACCAGCTTGTCGTCTGTGGCCCAGCCGAACCAGGTGGACTTTTCACCGCGCGTGTCCATGGTCGGATTGGCAATCGGGCTCCACACGTCAAAGGTCTGCCAGGCGGTTAAAAACATATGCCAGCCACCCTTGTCCGGCGCATCTTTCTTGGCGCGCCGGCCCACCAGGGTTTGCCAGTCCATCGCCTGCAAATCAACCTTGAAACCAGCCTGCCGAAGCAGTTGGGCCGCCACGTCGGGCAGCTTCTGGATAGAGGCCAGGTCGGTCGGCTTCATGATGACAATCGGCGTGCCGTCATAACCAGATGCCTTGAGCAAATCCTGTGCTTTCTTCATGTTGGATTTGGACTGAATGTCGCTGCCCACGGCGCTGCCGTAGGGCGTGCCGCAAACAAACATGCCGGCACAGGTTCTGTAGAGATCCTTCACCCCGACCTGGGCGCGCAAAAACGGCTCTTGTGAAAACGCCGCCAACGCGGCCTGGCGCACCTTGGCATTGTCAAACGGCTTGCTCAAATGGTTAAAACGCGCCATGTACTGCAGGCCCAGCGTGGCGTATTTGGGCAACTGGAGGTTTTTGTCGGCCTTCACGGTTTCGAAATGGTCAAAACCCAGCGCCTCAATGATGTCCACCTCGCCTTTTTGCAGGGCGCTGACCTGGGCTTGCGCATCGCGCAGCGCCAGGTTCCATTCAACCCGGTCCACGTAGACATTTTTGCCGCCCGTGGTGCCGGATGGCGGCTCGCTGCGCGGCACATATTTGGTGTTCTTCAGGTACACCGCCTTGTCGCCGGGCTTGAACTCGTCGCGCTTGAAGGTGTAGGGGCCTGACCCAATGTGCTCCTCGATCTGCTTGAAGGCATCGGTCTCGGCAATGCGCTTGGGCATGATGAAGGGCACGCTGCTGGATGGTTTGCCCAGTGCTTCAAGCACAAAGCCGCAGGCCTCGCCCAGGAAGATGCGAAAGGTGTCGGGTGTGGGCGAGTCCATGCGCTGCACAAACTGCATCAGCGCCGAGCCCATGGCGTCGCGCTTGCCCCAGCGCGCCAATGACGCGGTGACATCCTCGCCCGTAACCGGCTTGCCATCATGAAACTCAAGGCCCTTGCGCAGCTTGAAAGTCCACAGCCGGTGGTCGGCGCTCTCGGTCCAGCTCTCGACCATCTGCGGCTTGATCTTGGCATGCTCGTCGGTGCCAAACAGGGTGTCGTAAATCATGTAGCCATGGTTGCGGCTCATGTAGGCGGTGGTCCAGATCGGGTCCAGCACCGCCAGGTTGGAATGCGGCACGATGCGCAGCACGCTGGTCTGCGCCAGCGCCGTGCCGGTGGAGAACGCCAGGCCAGCCCACAGGGCCAGCGTGGTCAGCATTTTTCGCTTGAGATTCATGGGGAGTTTCCTCGGGTCAGTAATTCGGCGTTTGTCCGTTTGGACTTTACCGACTATTGCGTCAGGACGGTGTGCAGACTGCTGCCATTGGCTTAGGTGCTTACCCTCAACGCCCTGTCAAAGCGGGTCCAGCGGGTACATCGGCCGACGCAGCTTTTTGAAATCATGCTGCGAATAATCAGATGTGCACACCCCCACGCC
>JANMCB010000273.1:0-5117 GCA_031360805.1 Rhodoferax sp. | reverse complement strand
TGCGCACGGGCCAGCCGCACGACTGCGCCGCACAGGTCGTCAATCTCGGTCACGCGGCCATGGTGCAGGTCGTCCCACATCGACGAGCGGGCCGACGCATCCATGCGCAGCATGCGCGCTGCCACCCGCGTGAACAGCCAGTTGGGCAATCGCAGCAAGTGCGGCAACAAGCGCGGTGAAACAGCAGCCACTTTGGCGGGCGCAATGCCGACCTTGGCCAGCAAAGCGATTGCCTCGGCCTGCAGGCCCGCCAGGACGCGGCGGTAGTTGCGGTCTGAGAGTTGCGCCTGCAAAGGCAGGTCCGATAGCGCGTTGACTGGGTTGTTCAAGTTCAACAGCAGTTTGCCCCACTGCACCGCGCGCATATCGGTGGACAGCTCGGTCGGCAATCCGGCTGCCGTGAAAATCGGGGCGAATAGCCCACTTGCCGCACTTTGCTCAATGTAGAGGCTGCCCGTGGTGGCACGGTGGACGTGGTGGGCGCTTCGCATCACAACGTTGTAGGGAACCATGCCCGCCAGGACCTGCATTTGCGGCGCTGCAGCCTTGATGCGGGCGACATTGTCAACACCATTTTGCAAGGACACCACGGTCGTGCCGGGTGGGCAGGCCCGTGCGATCTCCCGTGCCGCCACGACCGTTGCGCCGCCCTTCACGCAAAGCAGGACCACAGCGCCGTCCCGGTCGGCAACGTCCGCAAGCGAGGTGGCCAGGCGCAGATTTGCGCCTTCCTGATGCGACGAAAAGCCATCCAGATCCGACACCGTCAAACCATGCATGGCCAGCGGATCAATCACCCGGGGCCGCCCCACCAAGGTGACGTGGGCACCGGCCTGGGCAAGCCGCCCGCCAACATAGCAACCGATGGCGCCAGCGCCTAGAACAATAAACTTCATGAAAATTGGGCGCTCAGACAATCCTGTTTCGACCGGGTAGGGTGAACCTGCTCTGCAAGCCGTGGCGTGAAACTGACGGCTGACATGCGCATAGGGCGCCATGCTACCGCTAAATTCCGGGCAGCGGGAATTGTCATTCTTCTACACTCCAGCATGACCATTCTTCTGGCTCCCATGGAGGGGCTGCTCGATTTTGTGCTGCGCGATATCTTGACGCGCATTGGCGGCGTGGACCGCTGCGTATCGGAGTTCATCCGCGTCACCAACACCGTGCTGCCCGACCGCGCGTTCATCCGCGTAGTGCCTGAATTGCTCAATGGCGGGCGCACCTTCGCCGGTGTGCCGGTGCGGGCGCAATTGCTGGGCTCCGACCCGGCCTGCCTGGCCGACAACGCAGCGGCACTCGCGGCCTTGGGGCCACACGGCATCGATTTGAATTTTGGCTGCCCGGCCAAAGTGGTGAATCGCCATGGCGGCGGCGCGGCGTTGTTGCAAGACCCGGAACTGGTCGCGAAGATTGTGTCGGCGGTGCGGCGCGCTGTGCCTGCGCAGATGCCGGTGTCGGCCAAAATGCGTTTGGGCTTCAACGACGATTCACGCGCCGTGGAGTGTGCACTGGCCATTGCCGGGGCCGGTGCCGACGAACTGGTAGTGCACGCCCGCACCAAGGCCGACGCCTACCGCCCGCCGGCCTATTGGCACCGCATTGAGGACATTCGCAGGGCGGTGAACATCCCGGTGGTGGCGAATGGCGAGATCTGGAGCGTTGAAGACGCGTTGCGGTGCCGTGAAATATCCGGATGCGACATGTTGATGGTTGGGCGCGGCATGGTGACGGACCCGGGGCTGGCGCTGGCGATCAAAGGAGCCACAGTGGGTGGGCCAGCAGAAGGCACGGCTGGTGGTCACATCACGATTGATTCTGCGCCGGTTGAGGTGGTCACCTGGCAATCCCTGCTGCCCTTCATGGCCGACTTCTGGCGCCTGGTTTGCAGCCGCCTGGAACCGCGTCAACAAGCGGGCCGACTGAAGCAATGGCTCAACTTTTTGCGCAGGCGCTATCCTGAGGCCGAAGTCGCTTACATGGCTTTGCGCACGGTGAATGATGCGGCGCAGATTGATGCGTGGTTTGCAGGTGGGTTGATGCAGCCGCATTGCACGCCCACAACCGCGTTGGTCGGAGTCCCGACGGATATTGTGGATATCGACGCATCGCAGTTTGCGTCCGTAGAATGAGCCGACTCGCTCAACCAACGGAATAACCATGACCCAACGCCGCCAACTTCTCAAGCTAGCCAGCGCAGGCGCTGCCAGCATCGCACTGCCGCAACTGGTTTACGCGCAGGCCTTTCCGTCGCGCACTATCCGCTACATCTGCCCGTGGCCGGCAGGCGGCTCGACCGATGCGGTGATGCGGTCGCTGGCCGAAAGCGCGAGTAAGGCGCTGGGGCAGACGGTGATCATCGACAACAAGCCCGGCGCGGCCGGCATGTTGGGCGCCAATGAACTGGTCAACGCCAAGCCTGATGGCTACACGCTGGCGCAGTTGCCGCAAGGCGTGTTTCGCGTGCCGCACATGCAGAAGGTGCAGTTCGACACGCTGAAAGACTTCACCTGGATCGCTTGCCTGACGGGTTACACCTTTGGCCTGGTGGTGCCTGCCAGTTCGCCCTTCAAGACCATCAAGGAGTTTGTCGACTTTGCCAAGGCCAACCCTGAGAAGATCACGTACGGGCACACCGGCATTGGCACCAGCCCGCACTTGGCAGTGGAAGAATTTGCGCAACGGGCCGGCATCAAACTCACCAATGTCCCGTTCAAAGGCAATGCCGACAACATGCAGGCAGTGTTGGGTGGTCACGTGATGGCCGCCAGCGACGCTACCGGCTGGGGCCCGCATGTGGATGCGGGCAAGTTGCGCTTGCTGGCCACCTACGGCAGCAAACGCACCAAACGGTGGTCAAGTATTCCGACGCTGGATGAGTTGGGTTACCAGACCATTTCGGATTCGCCGTTTGGCGTGTGCGGTCCCAAGGGGATGGACCCGGCCGTCACCGCCAGAATTCACGATGCCTTCAAGAAAACGCTGGAAGACCCGGCGGTGTTGGCCACATTCGAGAAGTACGACCAGTCGGTGATCTACATGGGCACCGAGGCCTACACCAAGTTTGCACGCGAGAGCTTTGTCTCCGAGAAGGCGACGATTGAGCGCTTGGGCATGGCCAACAAGGGCGGCTGATTCGCGCCCGATGCACTCCAATTTGGCCAAGATGCCTATAACGGGTTCGTGAACAGCGAATCAAAGCCGCCGTCAGGCTCAAAGCGTTTGTTCAGGTAACGCAGCCGGGTCGGCCCCGGCATGGCTTTTTGCCGGACTGAATGCTGCGCATCACCAGGGTAGCAAATCAGCCGCCCGCCTTCAATTTGAAATGGCTCAGGCTCGATCACCGGGGGCACGCGGCTGCGGGCTTGGGTCATCACGTCCTGCACACGCGCGTAGTGCGTCATGTGCGCCAGAGTCATGATCTGTGGCGGCGCCAGCTCAATCTGGCCATCACGGTATTGCTCCAGAGCAGCTCGAGGCGACAGCCAGATGCTTTCTGTCGCTTCATGGTTGTCGTGCTTTGCAATTTGGTCTGGCGGCACTGCCGAAACAAAGAAACGCGTGTCAAAGCGCTTGTTCATCACTGATGAGAGCTTGGGCGTGATCCAGCGCGACCACGGCGCCAGGCTGCGGGTTTGCAGGCGCAGGTTCATCAGGGCCAGAACCTCCTCAAAAGCGTGGCCTTGGCGCAGCAGCGCGGTCGCTCGCGTGGCGTGCTCGTGGGTGGCACCCTGGGCGAACAGAATGCCGGATTCTTCAAAGGCCTCGCGCACTGCCGCCACGTAAAGTCCGGCTGCTGTCAAGGCGCTGATGTCGGGCTCGTTCAGTGCAGCGTGCAATTCATTCAAGGGTTGGTCCAGGTGCGTGTCCATGTCCAGTTCGGCGTCAACCCGGTCCACTTTGCCGCCGGGGAAGACGTAAGCGCCGCCGAGAACGTCGCTTAACCCGTGGCGCTTGAGAAGGAAAATCTCCAGCCCAGAGTTGCCCGAGTCACTTCCTGACCCATCGCCATCGCGCAGCAAGATGACGGTGGCAGCCGGGCGGGCCGGTGTGGTGATTATTTCGGTGTTGAGTTCCATAGTGCCCTAGTTTACCGGCGCCCACTTCGCATGCTGCAGCGGCAAGCGGCAGTGGCCAACCCGCTGGGCCATGCATCGCGGCAGTCGATGCAGTTTTGACTATGGCTGGTCAAACCAGCGCGGCCTGGGCCACCATCACTTCCGAACGAACTTGCTCGGTCAACTCAGCCTTGAGTTCCATGAACATCGGCGTGGTTTTGACGGAGTAACTGCGCGGGTGTGGGAAGTTCACCGCCCGGTCCAGCTTGATTCGCCCGGGCCGCGCACTCATGACCACGACGCGGCTGCCCATGAACACCGCTTCATCAATATCGTGGGTCACAAACAGGACGGTTTTGCGTTCACCTTCCCAAATGCCCAACAGCAGTTCCTGCATCTGTTCGCGGGTCTGGTGGTCCAGCGCGCCGAAGGGCTCGTCCATCAGCAACATGCGCGGCCCGTTGGCCAGCGCGCGTGCGATTGCCGTGCGCTGCTGCATGCCGCCCGAAAGCTGTTTGGGGAAGTGTTCCTCGAATCCGGTCAGGCCAACTTTCTTGATGAATCCTTGCGCGACGTCGAGTTGTTCGGCTCGCGCCAAGCCGCGCTCGTTCAGGCCAAAACAGACGTTGTCCCGCACGTTGAGCCACGGGAACAGGGTATAGCTTTGAAACACCATCCCGCGGTCTGCGCCCGGACCGTTGATGCGCTTGCCTTCCAGCAATACATCGCCCGTGCTCTGCTGGTCCAGCCCGGCCACAATGCGCAGCAGGGTGCTTTTACCGCATCCTGAAGGCCCCAGAATGGTGATGAAATCGTTTTCTACCACGTCCAGGTTAGTGGCTTGCAGCGCCAGTGTAGAAGTGCCGCCCGTGGTGGACGCAAAGCTGCGTGACACGCCCTGGATGGATAGAAGTGGACTCATCACTGCCTGGTCTGGTGTTTTTTCATTCATTCTCTTGGTTAGCGACCAAGCTGCGCCCAGGGGAACAGGCTGCGGTTGACCCACTTGAACCCCAAGTCGCTGACCAGGCCGATCAAGCCAATCACGATGATGCCAAA
>JANMCB010000246.1:0-9210 GCA_031360805.1 Rhodoferax sp. | reverse complement strand
CTCAAGCACAGCAAAGAGTATTACGTGCCCAGCATGAGCAGCCGCACGGTGGTCTACAAAGGCCTGCTGCTGGCCGATCAAGTTGGTGTTTACTTCCGTGACCTGGAAGACGTGCGTTGCGTTTCAGCGTTGGGCCTGGTGCACCAGCGGTTTTCCACCAATACCTTTCCGGAGTGGCCGCTGGCGCACCCGTACCGGTACGTGGCGCACAACGGCGAGATCAACACCGTCAAGGGCAACTACAACTGGATGAAGGCGCGCGAAGGCGTGATGTCGTCGCCGGTGCTGGGCGACGATTTGCAGAAGCTTTACCCGATCAGCTTTGCCAGCCAGTCTGACACTGCCACCTTTGACAATTGCCTTGAGCTGTTGACGATGGCGGGTTACCCCATCAGTCAGGCCGTGATGATGATGATCCCCGAGCCGTGGGAGCAGCACACCACCATGGACGAGCGCCGCCGCGCGTTTTATGAGTACCACGCCGCCATGCTGGAGCCGTGGGACGGCCCGGCCAGCATTGTGTTTACCGATGGTCGCCAGATCGGCGCTACGCTGGATCGCAACGGCCTACGCCCGTCACGCTATTGCATTACCGACGACGATCTGGTCATCATGGGTTCCGAATCCGGTGTGTTGCCGGTGCCCGAGAACAAAATCGTGCGCAAATGGCGGCTTCAGCCCGGCAAGATGTTCCTGATTGACCTGGAACAGGGCCGCATGATTGACGACGAAGAGCTGAAGGCCAACCTGGCCAACAGCAAGCCTTACAAGCAATGGATCGAGAACCTGCGGATTCGCCTGGACGACGTGGTCGGCGGCAGCGGCGAGCCTGCCTCAGCCTCCGAAAGCGAAGTGGCTTTGCTGGACCGCCAGCAGGCCTTTGGCTATACCCAGGAAGACATCAAGTTCCTGATGAGTCCGATGGCCCAGTTGGGCGAAGAGGGCATTGGTTCGATGGGCAACGACAGCCCGCTGGCCGTGTTGAGCGACAAGAACAAGCCGCTTTACAACTACTTCAAGCAGTTGTTTGCCCAGGTGACCAACCCGCCCATCGACCCGATTCGCGAGGCCATTGTGATGAGCCTGGTGAGCTTCATTGGTCCCAAGCCCAACTTGCTGGACATCAACCAGGTCAACCCGCCGATGCGGCTTGAAGTGGCGCAGCCAATCCTGGACTTCGCCGACATGGCCAAGCTGCGCGATATTGATAAATACACGCAGGGCAAATTCCGCAGCTACACGCTGGACATCACCTACCCGCTGGCCTGGGGCCGTGCCGGCGTCGAGGCCAAGCTGGCGTCGTTGTGTGCTGAGGCGCAAGACGCCATCAAGGGCGGCAAAAACATCCTCATCATCAGTGACCGGGGCGTCAATGCCACCCAGGTCGCGATTCCCGCGCTGCTGGCGCTGTCTGCCGTCCACCAGCACCTGGTGCGAGAAGGCTTGCGCACCACAGCGGGCCTGGTGGTGGAAACCGGCACGGCGCGAGAAGTGCATCAGTTTGGCGTGTTGGCGGGGTATGGCGCAGAGGCGGTGCATCCGTATCTGGCGATGGAAACCCTGGCTGACATCCACAAAGACCTGACCGGCGACCTGAGCGCCGAAAAGGCCATTTACAACTACGTCAAGGCAGTGGGCAAGGGTCTGTCAAAGATCATGTCCAAGATGGGCGTTTCCACCTACATGAGCTACTGTGGTGCGCAGCTGTTTGAAGCCATTGGGCTGTCCAGCGAAACCATCTCCAAGTACTTCACCGGCACGCCCAGCCGGGTGGAGGGCATTGGCGTTTTCGAGATTGCCGAGGAAGCCATTCGCATGCACAAGGCCGCATTCAGCGACGACCCGGTTCTCAAAACCATGCTGGACGCGGGCGGCGAATATGCCTGGCGCGTGCGCGGTGAAGAGCACATGTGGACGCCTGATGTGATTGCCAAACTGCAGCACAGCACGCGCGCCAACAACTGGAACACGTACAAGGAATACGCCCAGCTTATCAACGACCAGAGCCGTCGCCACATGACGCTGCGCGGGCTGTTCGAGTTCAAGATCGACCCCGCAAAAGCCATTTCGGTGGACGAGGTGGAAAGCGCGAAGGACATCGTAAAACGCTTCGCAACCGGCGCCATGTCGCTCGGCTCCATCAGCACCGAGGCGCACGCCACGCTGGCCATTGCCATGAACCGCATTGGCGGCAAGAGTAACACCGGCGAAGGCGGTGAGGACCCGGCGCGCTACCGCCAGGAGCTCAAGGGCATTCCGATCAAGCAAGGCCAGACGATGGCCGACATCATTGGGCATGATGTGGTGGCGGTTGACATTCCATTGCAGGATGGAGATTCACTGCGCTCGCGCATCAAGCAGGTCGCGTCGGGCCGTTTTGGCGTCACCGCAGAGTATTTGAGCAGCGCCGACCAGATCCAGATCAAGATGGCTCAGGGCGCCAAGCCGGGGGAGGGCGGCCAACTGCCTGGCGGCAAGGTGTCTGAGTACATCGGGCGGCTGCGCCATAGCGTGCCGGGCGTGGGGCTGATCTCGCCACCGCCGCACCACGACATCTATTCAATTGAAGATTTGGCGCAGTTGATTCACGACCTGAAGAATGTGGCGCCGCATTCCAGCATCAGCGTCAAGCTGGTCAGCGAAATTGGCGTCGGCACCATTGCCGCAGGCGTTGCCAAATGCAAGAGCGACCACGTGGTGATTGCCGGACACGATGGCGGCACGGGCGCGTCGCCCTGGTCATCGATCAAGCACGCTGGCAGCCCATGGGAGATTGGCCTGGCCGAAACGCAGCAAACGCTGGTGCTGAACCGCCTGCGCAGCCGCATTCGCGTGCAGGCCGATGGTCAAATGAAGACGGGCCGCGACGTGGCCATTGGCGCGCTGCTGGGCGCCGATGAATTCGGCTTCGCCACCGCACCGCTGGTGGTGGAGGGCTGCATCATGATGCGCAAGTGCCACCTGAACACCTGCCCGGTCGGAGTCGCCACGCAAGACCCGGCCTTGCGTAAAAAATTCAGCGGCAAGCCCGAGCATGTCGTGAACTACTTCTTCTTCATTGCCGAAGAGGTTCGCCAGATCATGGCGCAGTTGGGTATCCGCAAATTTGACGACCTGATTGGCCGTGCCGACCTGCTGGACACCCGCAAAGGCATCGCCCACTGGAAGGCGCAGGGGCTGGATTTTGGCCGGCTGTTTGCGCAGCCCAACGTACCTGCCGAGGTGCCGCGTTTCCATGTGGAAAATCAGGACCACGGCCTTGAAAGGTCGCTGGACAACGTGCTGATCGAAAAGTCAAAGGCGGCCATTGAGCGGGGCGAAAAGGTCCAGTTCATGGAAGTAGCGCGCAACGTGAACCGCTCACTCGGTGCCATGTTGTCCGGCGCGTTGACCAAGGTGCGCCCCGAGGGCCTGCCGGACGACACGATCCGCATCCAGTTGGAGGGCACCGGCGGCCAGTCGTTTGGTGCGTTTCTGGCCAAGGGCATCACGCTGTATTTGATAGGCGACGCCAACGATTACACCGGCAAGGGTTTGAGCGGCGGGCGAATCATCGTTCGCCCCAGCATTGACTTCCGGGGTGATGCCGTGCGCAACACCATCGTCGGCAATACGGTGATGTATGGCGCAACCAGCGGCGAGTCGTTCTTCAGCGGCGTGGCCGGTGAGCGCTTTGCGGTGCGCCTGTCGGGCGCCACCACGGTGGTCGAAGGCACCGGCGACCATGGCTGCGAGTACATGACCGGTGGCACGGTCGCGGTGCTGGGCAAAACCGGGCGCAATTTCGCCGCTGGCATGAGCGGCGGCATTGCCTACGTTTATGACGAAGATGGCCAGTTCGCCAAGCGCTGCAATACGGCCATGGTGTCCCTTGAAAAAGTGTTGACCGCAGCAGAGCAGGCCGCGACGATTGACAAGGCCATCTGGCACGCCAGCCAGAGCGACGAAGCCCAGCTTAAACAGCTGCTGCAGGATCACAACCGCTGGACGGGCAGCAAGCGCGCGCGCGAGTTGCTTGACACCTGGGATGTGGCGCGCACGCGCTTTGTGAAGGTGTTTCCCAACGAGTACAAGCGCGCGCTGGGTGAGCTTGCGGCCAAGAGTGCGGCAGCCCAGAAAAACCGGGACAAGCAGGCAACGCTGCCTGGTGACCCGACCAAAAAGACCAAGCCGGTCAC
This sequence comes from Rhodoferax sp., assembly GCA_031360805.1. GTDB lineage: Bacteria > Pseudomonadota > Gammaproteobacteria > Burkholderiales > Burkholderiaceae_C > JANYCG01. The sequence continues at coordinate 5,032 of JANMCB010000246.1, read as the reverse complement.
GCAAGCTGCTGCGGTGGCTGCGGTGGCTGCGAAATAGGCCGCTCCATTTAAGCCACGCCATTTGCAGTTACGCCGTCTCAAAGAAATCAAGGAAGAATTATGGGCAAGATGACAGGATTCATGGAGTTTGGGCGAGTTGAGGAAGGCTACAAACCCGTGACGGAGCGGGTCAAGAATTACAAGGAATTTGTGATTGGTCTGGACGATGCGCAAGCCAAGGTGCAAAGCGCACGCTGCATGGACTGCGGCACACCGTTTTGCAACAGCGGCTGCCCGGTGAACAACATCATCCCCGACTTCAACGACCTGGTTTACCGGGGCGACTGGAAGAACGCCATTGATGTGCTGCACAGCACCAACAATTTCCCCGAGTTCACTGGCCGCATCTGCCCGGCCCCCTGTGAAGCCGCCTGCACATTGAACGTGAACGACGACGCCGTTGGCATCAAATCGATCGAGCACGCCATCATCGACCGTGCCTGGGCCGAAGACTGGGTACAGCCGCAATTGGCCAAGCGCAAAACCGGCAAGAAGGTCGCCATAGTCGGCTCGGGTCCCGCCGGCATGGCCGCTGCCCAGCAACTCGCGCGCGTCGGCCACGAAGTCACCCTGTTCGAGAAGAATGACCGCGTGGGCGGTTTGCTGCGCTACGGCATTCCTGATTTCAAGATGGAGAAGTCGCACATCGACAAGCGCGTGGCGCAGATGGAAAAGGAAGGCGTGGTGTTTCGCACCGGCGTGATGGTGGGCGAGCTGCCCAAAGACTCGAAGGTCACCAACTGGGCCAGGGAAACCATTGCGCCTGCCCAGTTGCAAAAGGACTTTGACGCCGTGATCCTCACCGGCGGCGCCGAGCAGTCGCGCGACCTGCCAGTGCCCGGGCGCGAGCTGGAGGGCGTTCACTTCGCCATGGAATTCCTGCCACTGCAAAACAAGGTGAATGCGGGCGACAAACTCAAGGGTCAATTGAGGGCGGACGGCAAGCACGTTATCGTGATCGGTGGCGGCGACACGGGCTCTGACTGCGTGGGCACCAGCAACCGCCACGGGGCCGTCAGCGTGACGCAGTTTGAAGTGATGCCCCAGCCGCCTGTTGAAGAAAACCGCCCCATGACCTGGCCGAACTGGCCCATCAAGCTGCGCACCAGTTCCAGCCATGAAGAGGGGTGTGAGCGCGAATTTGCCATTTCCACCAAGGAATTCATGGGTGAAAAGGGCAAGGTGACGGGCCTCAAGACGGTTCGGGTTGAATGGAAAGACGGCAAGATGGTTGAAGTCGCCGGTTCCGAGCAAGTCCTCAAGGCCGACCTTGTGCTGCTCGCAATGGGTTTTGTCTCGCCCGTGGCCAGCATTCTGGACAGCTTCGGCGTCGACAAGGACAACCGGGGCAACGCCCGCGCCAGCATGGATTTCAGTGGCGGTTATGCAACCAATGTGGCCAAGGTTTTTGCCGCCGGTGACATCCGCCGTGGCCAGTCCCTCGTGGTGTGGGCCATCCGCGAGGGCCGCCAGGCGGCGCGCGCGGTGGATGAATTCCTGATGGGTGCAAGCGACTTGCCGCGTTGACACTCTTGGCTCGGGATTGCTATTATATATGTAGCAAACTATTTATATAATACGAGGGCTAGAGCACTGTTTTATGGGTATTTTGCGATTTTTGACGTCATTTTGCCTCTAATATACCCAATTTAGGTATATTGAGTGCCGGTTTGGTGATTGGCCTGATGGCTGTGGCGCTCACGGCGATCATTTATCATCAACCGCTCGCAGCGCTGCTGCGGCGCCTTGTTTTTTTTCTGAATGATCACATCCCCCCTTCCAGCGCTGGTTGAACTGAGAAACCTCACCTTTGGGTATGGCGAACGCGCGATTCTGGACGGCATTTCCTTGACCGTTCCGCGCGGCAAGGTCACGGCGCTGATGGGCGCCTCGGGCGGCGGCAAAACCACCGTGCTGCGGCTGATTGGCGGGCAATGCCGGGCGCAAAAAGGAGAGCTTTTACTTGCCGGGCAGGCGGGCAGCACCCAGGCGCCCGAGGACATTGGTAGGCTGGATCACGCCGCCTTGTATGCAGCGCGGCGGCGCATGGGCATGCTGTTTCAGTTTGGCGCGCTATTCACCGACCTGAGCGTTTTTGACAATGTCGCCTTCCCCTTGCGCGAGCACACCGACCTGGCGCCTGCATTGATTCGCGACATCGTGTTGATGAAGCTTGGCGCAGTGGGGTTGCGTGGCGCCCGCGACTTGATGCCAAGTGAAATTTCAGGCGGCATGGCGCGGCGCGTTGCGCTGGCGCGCGCAATTGCGCTGGACCCGGAACTCATCATGTACGACGAACCGTTTTCCGGGCTTGATCCGATCTCACTGGGCACGGCCGCGCGCCTGATCCGCCAGATGAACGATGCAATGGGGTTGACCAGCATCGTTGTCTCGCATGATCTGGACGAAACCTTTGGCATTGCCGATCAGGTGATCATTCTGGCCAACGGCAAAATCGCTGCGCAAGGCACGCCCGATGAGGTGCGCAACAGTACCGACCCCCTGGTGCACCAGTTTGTGAATGCCCTGCCGGACGGCCCGGTGCGGTTTCATTACCCAGGGCCGTCCATCGATCAGGATTTTTCGGCCGCAAATGCGGATGCCGCTCCCAAAATCCGGGAGAAGTCCCGATGAGCTGGTACAAACCGGCCGACGTCGGATTTGCCTTCAAGGCGGGCGTGGCAGACATAGGGCGCGCCACGCGGCTGTTTGTGCAATTGGTGGGTCTGCTGGGCGCCACCGTCAAGCGCTTTGGCCTGGTGCGCGACCAGATCCATTTTTTGGGCAACTATTCGCTGGCCATCATCACGGTCTCTGGCCTGTTTGTCGGATTTGTGCTGGGGCTTCAAGGCTATTACACCTTGCAACGTTACGGCGCCTCCGAAGCGCTAGGCTTGCTGGTCGCCTTGAGTCTGGTGCGCGAGTTGGGGCCAGTTATTACCGCCTTGCTGTTTGCAGGTCGCGCGGGCACGTCCCTGACCGCCGAAATCGGCTTGATGAAGGCCGGGGAGCAGTTAAGCGCGATGGAGATGATGGCAGTGGACCCGGTGCGCCGCATTTTGGCGCCGCGGTTTTGGGCCGGGGTGATCACCATGCCACTGCTGGCGGCAGTCTTCAGCGCGGTCGGTGTCCTGGGGGGCTGGGTCGTCGGCGTCTTGATGATCGGCGTGGACTCCGGCGCGTTCTGGAGCCAGATGCAGGGCGGGGTCGACATTTGGCGCGACGTGGGCAATGGCGTTTTGAAAAGCATCGTGTTTGGCTTTACCGTGACCTTTGTGGCGCTGTTGCAGGGCTTTGAAGCCCAGCCCACACCCGAGGGTGTTTCGCGCGCCACCACACGCACGGTGGTGGTCGCGTCCCTGGCCATTTTGGCGCTGGACTTCATCTTGACTGCCATGATGTTCAGCCTTTGATCAAACTTTTGTAAAAATTCTCGGGAGTCTGTCATGCAACGCTCAAACAATGATTTTTGGGTCGGCCTGTTCGTGTTGATCGGCGCCGCAGCACTGCTGTTTCTGGCCCTCCAGTCGGCGAACTTGCTGTCGCTCAATTTTCAGACCAACTACAAGGTCGTCGCCAAATTTGACAACGTGGGCGGCATCAAGCCCAAGGCGCCGGTCAAGAGTTCAGGTGTGGTGGTTGGCCGTGTTGAGTCGATCAGTTTTGATGACAAGTCGTTTCAGGCGCGCGTGACATTGGCCATGGAAAATCGCTATGCGTTTCCCAAAGACAGTTCGCTCAAGATACTGACCAGCGGCCTCCTGGGTGAGCAATACATCGGGATAGAGGCGGGCGCAGCGGACAAGCCGCTGGTGGCGGGCGACACCATTTCAACGACTCAGTCGGCCGTGGTGCTGGAGAATTTGATCAGCCAGTTCTTGTTCAACAAGGCGGCGGACGCGGGCAGTGCAACCGGGAATGAAAGCAAAAAATGACTATTCAAACGAACGCTGACACGGGCAGGTCAGTCTGGCGGGCCGTTGCAAGCGGCCTGATGGTGGTGACTTTTGCGGCGGTGATGACCGGTTGCGCGACGCGGCCGGGCGGCAGTCCACGCGACCCCTGGGAGGGCTTCAACCGCTCGATGACACAGGTCAACGACAAAATTGATGCGGCGGTGTTGAAGCCTGCTGCCACGGTTTACACCAAAGTGACCCCAGCGCTGGTGCGAACCGGTATCAGCAATTTCTTCGCGAACCTGAATGAACCCTGGACCGCGTTGAATGCCGCGTTGCAGCTGAAGGGACAGGCCGCCATAGAGACTTTCATGCGGTTTTCCATCAATACCTTTTTCGGGCTGGGTGGGGTACTGGACATCGCCAGCGAAATTGGCATTGAGCATCGATTCCAGGACTTCGGACAGACGCTGGCACATTGGGGGGTTCCGAGCGGCCCTTATTTAGTGCTGCCCATTTACGGGCCGTCCACGGTGCGGGATGGCGCCGCTTTCGGCCTTGAACTGCAGGCTGATCCGGTGAACAAGGTGACCGATCTGACCCTGAAAGACGGCCTGGTGGTCCTGCGCGGTCTGGAGCTGCGCTCAAGCCTTCTGCGCGCAGGCAATGTGCTGGAAGAGGCGGCGCTGGACAAATACACCTTTACGCGTGACGTGTTTTTGCAGCGCCGCGACAATCTGGTGTTTGATGGTAAAGAGCCGCCCATCGAAGCGGAAAAGCCGCCTGAAAAGTAAACCGTGACAGGCTGTCACAACAGTGTCGATGCAAAAGCATCAAGTCGAAGTCGTCGCAGCAGGTGGTTGCTGCGTTATTGTTTCTGCGGGCTTGTCCGCGATTGGAGAGTGGTATGAAACGTCGTTTTCTGGCTAAGGTAGTCGGCAGTCTCACTGTGGGTTTGATGCTGTCGGGCGCTTGCCTGGCGCAATCTGCGGATGAAACGCCTGACGCATTGATCAAGCGGGTCTCCTCGGACGTGCTGGAAACCATCAAGGCCGACAAAAGCATTCAAACGGGCGAAACCGCGAAAGTGGTGGCGC
>JANMCB010000236.1:0-2034 GCA_031360805.1 Rhodoferax sp. | reverse complement strand
AATGGGCAAGGTGCTGGGCGATGCCATGCACAGTCTGCTCAAAGGCCTGCCCAACGTCATTGGCATCCGTGCGCTGGGCAACGCGGCGGCGGTGGAACTGACCAGCATTGCCGGCCTGCCGGGCAAACGCGCTTATGACATCTTTCTGGAATGCTTCCATACCGGGGTGATGGTGCGTCCAGCCGGCGAAACCCTGGTGCTGGCGCCGCCCTACATCGTGGAAAAATCGCACATTGACCAGATGGTGACGACGCTGGCTGCGGCGATCAAAAAGCATGCTTGAGGATCAACCATCCACTGAATGGCACGATGTCGCTGCGCGCGACCAACTCGACCCCGACTTCCCGCTGGGCGTCGTGGTCGGTGGCCAGGCCGTAGGAATCTATCTGCTGGACGACCAGGTTCACGCCATCGAAGACGTTTGCCCGCACGCTGAGGCGATGCTGTCGCAAGGGTTTGTTGAAAACGGCGTAATCGAATGCCCTCTGCACGGCGCGCAGTTTGAGATTGCAACCGGCAAGTCGCTGACCGAAATTTGCGACCAGAACCTGGTCTGCTTCCCGGTGCGTGTGCAGGAGGGGCGGGTTTTCATAAAGACCATTGCGGCTTGAAGCATCGAGAATAGCGCAGGTGGTTTGCGCATCAATTCTCTCTGCCATACCACTCAGCCACCCACTCACTCACTCATCCACGCCACCATGATTCGATTCAGTTTTACCAAATTCATCGCCCTCGCATCCACTGTTGCATGGACCGTACTGAGCCCGGGCGTGCAGGCGCAAACCACGTCTGGCGGCGCCGCCTGGCCCAGCAAACCGATCAAATGGGTCGTGCCCTACACGCCCGGCGGCATCACCGACAACGCCACCCGCATGGTGGTGCAGAAAGTGCAGGAGCAGACTGGCTGGACGATCCTGGTGGAGAACCGTCCCGGTGCCAACTCACTGCTGGGCGCAGACCTGGTGGCCAAGTCAACGCCCGACGGCTACACCCTGCTCACCGTGATTGCGGCACACGCTGCCAACGCCACGCTGTATGCCGGGCGGATTCCTTACGACCCGGTGAAGAGTTTCGCGCCAATCTCGCTGGTTGGCATTGCCCCGCTGATCATGACCGCGGGCAACAGCTTTCCGCCCAAGGACATGAAAGAACTTGTGGCCTATGCACGCGCGAATCCCGGCAAAATTTCCTTTGGCTCCTCGGGCGTGGGTGCCGCAGCGCACCTGACCACCGAGCTGTTCAAGCAGACCATCGGCGCGGACATGGTGCACGTGCCGTACAAGGGCACTGCGCCCGCCTTGCAGGACTTGATGGGTGGCAGCATCCAGATTCTGGTTGATGTGCCCAGCACCCTGATGCCGCATGTGCGCGGCAACAAGATCAAGGCGCTGGGCATGTTCTCGGCCAAACGCCTGCCCAGCGCACCCGAGGTGCCGACCATCGCCGAAGGTGGCGGGCCGGCGCTGGAGTCGTCCACCTGGGTGTTGTTTCTGGCCCCGGCGGGTGTGCCGCGCGACATCGTGACCCGCCTGAATGCCGAGGTCGCCAAAGCTGTCAACTCGCCCGAGATCAAAGCCAAATTTGAAGCGCTGGGGATTGAGCCCGTGGGCAATTCGCCCGAGGCCGCTGCGAAGTTTCTGGACGACGAGATCGCCAAATGGGCCAAGGTGATCGGCACGGCGGGGGTGAAGGCTGAGTAAGCGCAGCATCGAAGTGCTGCGCAGGATTCTGACTTGCTATATTAAATATAGCAAACTATCTATATAATACGAAAGCTAGAGGCCGATTTGATCGGTTTCCCGGCGTTTTCCTGCGTTTTCGGCGGCCCCGCCATTAAAAATAAACCTGCAGGTTTATTTATTGTCAATGCACCACCACCGGGTTCTGCGCCAATTCGGCGTATTGCTCCAGCGTGTCTTCGACTTCTTCCTGCGTCGGCGTCTTGAGCTGCCAGGCTGAAATGTGCTGCTGAAACAGCTCGGCCCAGGAGCCGTCCAGGTAGACCTCTTTGCCGCTGCGTTTGTCGATGATCTC
>JANMCB010000230.1:0-2181 GCA_031360805.1 Rhodoferax sp. | reverse complement strand
GTACTGGCTTACGACACCGAATATGCCATGGTGGACCGCGACGACGACCTGAAAATCGGCATGAAAACCTCGGCCATCACCTTGGGCCGTTTTGACGTGGCCGCCATTCTGGTGTTTTACGCGCTGTACCTCGCTATTTGGTGCGTTCTGCTGCCGGGCTTGCGCAATTCACCGGTCTTCATGATCGCCATCGCCCTGGCCGCCCTGCAAGCGCTGTGGCACGGCTGGCTGATCCGGACCCGCTCGCGCGAGGGCTGCTTCAAGGCTTTTCGCCTAAACCACTGGCTGGGATTCACCGTCTTTGCCGGCATCGCCCTGGCGTCGCTCTGACATTGCTTTGAGGGCGCTGGCCGCATAAAAAAAGCCGCCTGAACCAGGCGGCTTTTTGTCGCCGAAGCGAAGGGCGATCAGGCCGCTTTCTTCATCTTCTTTTTCATGGCTTTGCCCTTGGCCTTGGCTTTTGCCTTGGCTTTGGACATGTCAGAGCCCTTGTCGGCATGCGTCGTGGCGGAGGGTTGTGCGGCAGCAGCAGAAGTCGAGACCACAGCCAGCGGCATGGCGATAACGGCAGCGCTGATCAGGGCTGAAAGCAGTTTTTTCATGAAAAATTTCCTGGGGTTGATGTGAACGGATGCGCCAGAGCGGTGTACCCGCCCGAAAGCCCGCCGAGTTTACAGCGCCGTGCTGGCGCCACTTGAACAAACTGTGTCAGCAGTGGTAAACATGCCGTGCGATTTGTGCAATTCATCACAGATTGCATCGGCGGCGTTTGGGTGATTGCAATTGCAGTTCTGTGATGCTATTTTAAAAAGAGCAAACTATTTATATATTGCGAAGGCTGGAGGCATATTTTATCCATTTTTTGTTCAAAATGAGGTATTTCAAGCCGAAATATACCCAAATTGGGTTTATTAGGCCTGAAAATTGGCAATGTGCCGGTTCAAAATCTCCGGGGTTTCAACGCGTAACTGGCCCAAATTGCATTAAGCGGTAGCAATCACCCGGCGAGGAGTCCCTTATGGCAGAAACGAAGACCAAGCCCACCGACCTCAGCTTTAACGACTATCTGGCCGCCATTCCGGAACCTGAGCGGCGGGCAGACTGCGAGTCGCTTGTCACGCTGATGACGGACGTCACTGGACAATTACCCAGGATGTGGGGGACCAGCATTCTTGGTTTCGGCAGTTACCACTACCGGTATGACAGTGGACACGAAGGCGATTCCTGCTTGACCGGGTTCTCGTCAAGGAAGGGCGACATCAGCATCTACACGCAAGTCGGGTTTGAGGGCGTGCAAGCCATGCTGAACTCGTTGGGCAACCATAAAGTGGGCAAGTCCTGCCTGTACGTGAAGCGCTTGTCGCAGGTGAATCAAACCGTGTTGCGACGCCTGATTGCCGCGACTGTCGCAGAGCTGAAGCGCCGATACCCTTGAGCTGAAGCCCAACGCCCAACCGGTCTGTTGTAATCCACAGCGGACCATCCGGCATGCCGCCATGGCGAGCGCCAGTAGCAGCCGCAGACAATTCAAACCTGGGAGCACCATGGAAAAAACAGAGTCCAGCCCGGTATTGCGACAAATCCCAAAAGGCGTTTGGGTGCTGGGCTTTGTGAGCCTGTTGATGGACATTTCTTCGGAGATGGTTCACAGCCTGTTGCCGATGTTCATGGTCACCGTGCTGGGCACCAGCGCCTTCACGGTGGGAATCATCGAAGGCCTGGCGGAGTCGACCGCGTTGATCGTCAAAGTGTTTTCCGGGGCCTTGAGCGACTACTTGGGCAAGCGAAAAGGGCTGGCCGTGTTTGGCTATGCCCTGGGCGCGTTGACAAAACCCTTGTTTGCCGTTGCATCAGGCACCGGCATGGTCGTCACCGCCCGGTTGCTGGATCGGGTAGGCAAGGGCATTCGCGGTGCCCCTCGCGACGCGCTGGTGGCCGACATCACCCCAAGCCATATGCGAGGTGCCGCATTTGGCCTTCGCCAGGCGCTGGACACGGTGGGGGCGTTTGCCGGGCCGCTGATTGCTGTGGGTTTGATGTTGTTGTGGTCCAACGATTTCCGCTCGATCTTCTGGGTGGCTGTGGTGCCTGGCCTGCTGGCCGTGGCGCTGCTGCTGTTCGGCGTGCGCGAACCCGAGCGCCAGCCTGGCACGGCGCGCACCAACCCGATCCGGCGTGAAA
>JANMCB010000227.1:0-9399 GCA_031360805.1 Rhodoferax sp. | reverse complement strand
GGTGCCCGAGACCGGAATCGAACCGGTACGCCCGTTATTCACGAAGCGGCGGATTTTAAGTCCGATGTGTCTACCTATTCCACCACTCGGGCGCACCCGTGTATTGTCGAACAAAAACAGCTTGCTTCGACGCTTGCCGGCATTTTTTGAAGCGATATCAGGACACCCACCGCCGGGTTGCCACTGTGAACTGGTTCAGCGTGCAGGCACTGGCGCAGGCGCCGGTGGACGGCCCAACATGAAACCTCCATCGACCGGTATGAGCTGGCCGGTCACCATGCAATCGGGTTCGAGCAACCAGGCAATGGCACTGGCGATGTGCTCGGGCTGGGTTATTTTGCCCAGCGCAGAAGCGCCCGCGGCGTGACGCTTGGCACGTTCGAACGCCTCGTCGCCCAGGCCGTCACGCATCCAGCGCCCGTCAATCATGCCGGGCAACACAGCATTGACGCGGATGCCCGGCGCCAGCAAACGCGCCAGGGAAATGGTCAACGTGTTCAGCGCCGCCTTGGACAGGACGTAAGGCATTGAGCTGCCGCTGCCAATGACCCCGGCGATCGATGAGACGTTCACTATCGCTCCGCCTCCAGGCATGTGCGCCCTGACAGCGCGGGCCATCTGAAATGGGCCGATGGTGTTGACTGCATAAATCCGCTCAAAATCGGCGCTGGTCACCGCGTCAAGATCGGCCATGGGGATGAATCGCGTGGCCCCTGCGCTGTTGACCAGAGCGTCAACATGGCCCCATCGGTCAACGGCCAGTTTTACAAGTGCACGGCAATCGTCGTCATTGGCGACATCACCCTGCGCGCTCAAGGCATCCACGCCCAGCGCGCGGCAAGCTGTGACAACCTGATTGGCCTCGTCGGCGCTTCGGCTGTAGTTAACGAGCAAGTTGTAGCCGCGTGAAGCCAGCAACCTGGCTGTTGCAGCGCCTACGCCGGTGGCGCCACCCGTGATGATTGCGACTTTTTGGGGCACGGCCGATGTTCCTTTGGTCAAGATTTGTGAAAGTAGCGTCGCACGACATGCTCCGCCACACAGGCGGGCCGCTCAAGGCCCTCAATTTCGAAAGTGACCGTCCAGGCCATCTGGATACCGCCATCGATAGCGTCCAGTTTTGACAACACGAACCGGCCGCGCACGCGACTTCCAGCACGCACCGGATTGGTAAACCGCACTTTGTTCAAGCCGTAGTTGATGCCGACATCGCAAAACGGCAGGATGATGTCGTCGTCATAAAACTTGCCCAAAAGCGAAAGGGTCAAAAAGCCGTGCGCGATGGTTCCACCAAAGGGTGACTCGCGCTCAGACCGCGCCACATCCACATGAATCCACTGAAAATCGCCCGTAGCCTGTGCAAACTGGTTGATGCGCTCCTGCGATACCAGAACCCAATCGGTCACCACCGCTTCTTTGCCAACCTGAGCGCGAAGTTTCTCCAGCGTACTGATATCTGCATTTGCCATGGTTTGTTCCTATTGGGTGGCGCGGGTCATGGCCATAGCCTGGTCACGTAGAGCACGTTTAACGAGTTTGCCATTGGCGTTGCGGGGCAAGGGACTGGTTGAGAGGGTGAAGGACTCTGGCACCTTGTAGTCCGACAAGCGGCTTGCACAGTGGATTTTCAAAGCCTGCTGCGTCAAACCATCTTCGCCGTTTGCATTTTCATCGCGCAAGGTAACGAAGGCGTGAACGCGCTCACCCAACACCGGGCAGGGCTTGGCAACCACAGCGCATTCCAGCACGGCAGGGTGGCTGTACAGCGCGTTTTCGACCTCAATCGTGTAAATCTTGTAGCCGCCGCGATTGATCATGTCCTTCATACGGTCGACCACTTTGACGTAACCGTCGGCGTCGATGGATCCGAGATCACCAGAATGCCAATAGCCGCCTGTGAAATTCGTCTGCGTCGCGGCGGTGTTGCCCCAATAGTCCTTGACCACCATCGGGCCCTTGATCCAGATTTCTCCCAACTGGCCGTTGGCAACTTCTCGCCCCTGGTCGTCAAAAACAGCAATCTCGGCACAGACCAGGTTGCGGCCAACGCTGTCACGATGCGCAGCAGATTGCCCTTGCGGCATCAAGGTGGCAGGTGAAGTGGTTTCAGTGGCGCCGTAGCAGTTCATCAAGGTCAACCCTGGCTGTGTTTGCGCCAGGCGATCAATGGTCGCCACCGGCATCGGGGCACCGCCATAGGCGCCAATGCGCCAGCTTGAAAGATCATGCGCATCGAAATCGCTTTGAAGCAGGCACAGGTTGTACATGGCCGGCACCATCAGGGTGTGGGTCATGGCTTCCCTCACAGCGAGATGAAGGAAGTCACTGGCTTTAAATGCGGGCATGATGACAAGCTTGCCTGCACATCTGCAAAGAGTCGCAACCAGCGCCACCAGTCCGGTAACATGGCTCAAAGGCACCGCAGCAATTGACACATCAGTTTCAGTCAGGCCCATGCCAAACTCGTAGTGCATGGTCGAATGCACGATGCCCAGGTGGGTCAGCGTGGCGCCCTTGGGATTGCCGGTAGTGCCCGAGGTGTACATGATGGCGGCAACGTCTTCCTCGGCAACTTCAGCAACAGCACATTCGCCGCGCGACGCCAGCAGGGACTGGAAAGGCTCGCTCCCTTTGAAAGTCCCCAAGGCAACACGATGTCGCATGCCCGGAATATCGGCGGCGGCAGGCAGGCGGTCGCCAACGTCTGCGTCATGCACCAACATTGATGCTGAACAGTTGGTGAGCATGTAGGCCAGCCCAGGCGTTTGCTCGCGAATACTGATGGGCACCGCGATGGCACCCAGGCGGGCAATGGCGAACAGGGTGGTCACAAACTCGTTGCAGTTGCCAATCAACATGGCAACACGATCACCCTGGCGGATGCCGCGCTCGGCCATGCCTTGGGCCAATTGTGCAGTTTGATCCTGCACATTGCGCCAGCTCAGGCGTTGATCGCCGCAAACCAGCGCTTCACGGTCGGGGAATTGACCGGCCGCGGCCATCAGCAAGGCGTAAAGACTATGCGGGCGCCCGGCAAAACAGCGCACGACGCGATCACCAAAATGCGACTCAAGCCGCGTTGCAGGCCAATGGTCATCCCACGGTTTCACTTGGCACCTTCCTCTTCTATGGCCAGATCAAGCAACAGCCAGATCGCGGCCTTTTGCCAGTGCAGGCCGGGCCGAAGTGTTGCATAGACGCCGCCCGCAAGCGCTTCAGGTGCGACAAATTTAAGCGCACGCAAACCTGGGATTTCATAGCGCTTGACCGGCCCAGGTACCACACGGTTGAGCGCACTGCGGACGAAATCTTCGGTCAATCGCCGTCGAAGCAAGTCATAGGCAGCCACACTTTGGGCGACCAGTGTGAGGTCCAGCACACTGCCTTTGTCACCTGCTCGCCCGGTTGCCAGGTCTCCCACGCGAACCAGGGTCATGATTGACTCCATTCAATCTGAGCGTGCACCAATCCAGGGGCAATGAAACCATCCAGCACTTCAATGCGGGGGCGGCGCTCGCTGCGCACGCTGCACCCACCCGCCGGGCCAGACAATGTCATCGCGTAAATTTCATCCTCGATGACTTGGGCAGATTCAAGGTCAGCGCAGCGGGCTGAAACATGCACACGCAGCTCCGCCGGCGGCACTGCGCTTTGCAGCGCCCCGGCTCGAAGGATGGAGTTGACGCCAACCAAATCGATGGCAATGTCTTCATCACGCCAGTCAGACAGGCGCAGCCGCAAGGTTTCAGCTGCGCGCTGAGCCCGGGCAAATGCGCCGGTGCCGGCAAAGCCAATTTCGGCATCAGCAATGAAGCCAGGCAACTCGAGGAAACCAGCCACTTTGAGGGTCGGTGGAGGTCCCAGAGATCTGGCGCCCGACATGCGGACCCGGTTCTTGCCAAGCTGCTCGAAACGGATGCCCGTGAAGTCCAATATCAGATCCGGCGTGGCATACCGTGCCGGATCGTGCACTTCATAAAAGAGCTGCAAAGTGCAGGTGTCTGCAGTGAGCAGGCCGGGCGCGCCATCGAGCAATCTGATTTCGGCACTGCCATCGGCAAACACGTGCGCCATCGGATAGCCGAGCTTTGAGTAGTCGGCTGCACTGAGCAAAGATTGGTCAATCGGGTCGTAATTGCCTCCCGTCAGTTGCCCGGCGCATTCCAGCAAGTGGCCAACTGAAATAGCACCGGCCAATGCCGCTTCGCCATGATCAAGGTGACGCATCGCGGCTGCAGCGAAAAGTGCCGAGTCGGCCACGCGGCCGGTTACAACAACGTTGGCACCTTGACCAAGTGCATCAGACAATAGACCGGCGCCCAAATACGCGTGCGCGCCAATCAGCTTGCCCTCGAGGGGACGAGCCCAAGCAACTTGATCCCGCACGTGCATCACATCATCACCATGCACGGCCGCGACGCGCACACCCTTACAACCGAGCTCGGTGGCCAATTGGGTAATTTTCCGACCCGCAGAGCGCGGATTGGCGGCGCCCAGGTTGGACACGATTCGGCATTGGTTCGCAAAGGCAACCGGCAGCAGTGGGGTCAGGCGGCGACGCAAGCGCGCGTCAAAGCCCGCCTCAGGGTTTTCAGACCGGGCCTTGAGCGCCGGTACCAGCGTGCGTTCCGCAAGACATTCCAGCACGACGGTATCGACTTGACCCGACGCCGCCAGGGCAACCGCGGGATCGATTCGGTCGCCAGCGAAACCGGCGCCGGCGCCTATGCTGCAGATCGGTTTGACACTTTTCTCCATTTGCCTAAAGACCCATGTAAGAGCGGCGCACATCGGGGTCGCGCAATAACTCTTCTCCAGTTGCCGTTTTCAAGATGTGGCCATGCTCAATGATGCAGCCGCGTTGGCACAATCGCAGCGCGTTGCCGACATTCTGTTCGACCAGCAAAACCGACAGTCCCTTGGTGCGAACCAGTTCGCTCACCATCTCGAAGACTTTATCGACCATGATGGGCGCCAGGCCCAACGAAGGCTCATCGAGCATCAACAGTTTGGGCTTGGCCATCATGGCGCGCGCCACGGCACACATCTGGCGCTCCCCGCCCGACAGGCGGCCCGCCAATTGGGTGCGCCTTTCAGCGAGGATCGGAAACAGGGTCATCACCTCCTCAAGCGATTCGGCCAATTGCGCGCGCGCGCCAGGATGAAAGGCACCCAACTCCAGATTTTCCAGAACGGTCATGAAGGGAAACAGTCGCCCGCCCTCCGGCACCATCACCAGACCGAGTTCGGCTGCGGCGTGGGCAGGGATGTGACTGATGTCATTGCCGTCAAACTTCACCGCACCTGAAAACGCCTTGAGGTGCCCGCTGATCGTCAACAGCAAGGTTGTTTTGCCGGCGCCATTGGCCCCAACCACTGAAAAAATTTCTCCGCGCCCGACTTCGAGCGTGATGCCTTGCAAAACCGGCAATTCACCGTAGCCTGACGACAAGGCGTCAATGCTGAGGATAGGGTGGATGGCGCTCATTGGTGCCCCTCCCCAAGGTAGGCCTTGATCACGTCGGGTGAACTGAGAATTTGATCGGCCGTACCTTCGGCGATCAGGCGTCCCCGATCGAGAACCACCACGCGCTCCGAGAACGCGCGAACCACTTTCAGGTTGTGTTCGATGATGAGGAAAGTCAGGCCAGTCGCATGCAAACTTTGCAGCAACTCAATGGCCTGCCCGACCTCGCTCTGGTTCAGGCCGGCCATGACTTCATCGAGCAGCACAATTTCTGGCTCCAGCGCCAACGCGCGGGCCACTTCAAGCCTTCGGCGTTCGCTCAAAGTCAAGTCCCCGGCACGGCGGGCTGCATGGTGAACCAGGCCCACTTTCTCAAGCACCGCCATGGCCTTGTCGCGTGCAGTGGACAACGCTGCATGGCGCATGAAGGCGCCAATCATGACGTTTTCAAGCGCATTCAAGGCAATCAGCGGTTTGGCGATCTGGAACGTGCGGCCCATGCCCAACTGGGCGCGTGCATGGGGTGGCAGGCTGCTGATGGTATTGCCGCGAAGGCGCACATCACCCGTCGTTGGGGCCAATTGCCCGGTGAGGAGGTTGAAGAACGTCGTCTTACCGGCGCCGTTTGGGCCAATGATGCTGACGATTTCTCCCTTGGTGACCGACAGTGAGACTTCGTCCACGGCGCGAAGGCCCAAAAAATGTTTGCTGACACCCGCAGCGACCAGCAGGGGTTCACTCATGTTTCTGGCCCCCCTTGCGGCGCAGCCAGGCCAGCAGATCTTCGATGGCGCCCACAACACCACGCTTCATGAACAGCGCAGCCAGCACCATCAGCAGCCCCAAAATCGCCAGGTTCAGGCCCGGCAATGCGTTGGCAAGTTCAGCCCGCAAGAAATTCTCAAATGGCACGATCAGCGCCGCACCCAACAAGGGGCCAGCGATGGTGCCAATGCCACCAATCAGCGCCAGCAACGCGAACTTGACGCCCACCTCCTGCAGGTTGAAGATGGTCGGCGGGTCGATGAACCGTAGGTACATGGCAAAAAGCGTTCCACCCACCGCTGTCAGACCGGCGCTGAGCGCCATCCCGCGAAGTTTCACCGCCAACACATTGATGCCCGAAGCTCTTGCCGCATCTTCATCTTCCCGCACCGCGAGCAGGTAATACCCCAGGCGGCTGCGGCGCAACACCACCGTGATGCCGATGACGATCACAACAAATCCAAACATCAACAGCGCATATTGCCAGCGCTCACGAAAGATCATGTTGGCCAGGCCTGCCTTGAACGGAATCATGATGCCCCGAGGGCCGCCCGTGACCGACTCGAAGTTGTGCGCGATCACCAGTGCAACTTCGTTGAACGCCAGCGTGGCAATGGCAAAAAACGGTCCCCGCAGGCGAAAGGTCGGCCACGAAATCAGAACCGCCACGAGTGCAGCAAAAAGCGCGGTGGGGATCACAGTCAACCAGGGTGACAGGTCAAAGGCCACATAGAGTTTGGCGGAACCGTACGCGCCAATGCCGAAAAACACGCCGTGGCCCAGCGAAAACTGTCCGCCAAAACCACCGATGATGTTCCATGCTGCCGCCAGCCCACCCATCAAATAGGTGAACGCAATGATGTTGAGCCAATGGGCGTCATCCACCAACACGACAAACGGCAGGAACGCGATGGCCATGCCCACCAAATATTTCAGCAGCGCCCTCTTGCCGGACTCGATGCCGGATTCTTTGGCGAAGTCGATGCCGTCGACTTGCGCGTCTGGATCAATTTTGTTCACGGAACCCCACTTCTTCCGCGCCAACCTGGCCCATCAGGCCAGAGGGACGAACGATCAATACGACCAGGAAAATAATGAACCAAATGGCAGTCTTGAACGCCGGGTCGATGTAGTAGCCAGCGAGCGCTTCTACCACCCCAACAATGAGACCGCCAAGATAGGCCCCCCAAACGCTGCCCAGTCCGCCCAACACAACAACCGCAAATGCGGCCAGGATGAAGTTGCCACCGACGGCGGGTGTGATTGAGTAGATTGGCGTGAGTAGCGCCCCGGCCATGCCGGCCAGTGCCGCGCCAATACCAAACGTGAAAAGGAAGGTGCGCTCGACATTGATGCCCATGACCCTGGCCGCCCGCTTGTCCTGTGTCACAGCACGTATGGACTTGCCCGTCATGGTGTGACGAAGGAACAAATGCAAGCCGATGGTAATCAGGGTGGTGGCTGCCAGTGTCACCAGCCGAACCACGCTCATCCGGATGTCGCCCACTGTGAGCACCGCAGTGCCAACCTGCCCTCCGATGCTGAATGCTTCGCCCTTTGATATGGCCAGCATAATATTTTGAAACAACATCAACAGGCCGAAGGTGGCGAAAATCTGCATGTTGGACTCGTTGTGCAGCGGCTGAATGACCAGTCGCTGAATCGCGACGCCAATCAAGCCCACCAAAGGCGCCACAAACAGCACCGACAGATAGGGATTGATGCCCAGAAACGCGTAGGCATAGTAGCTGCCGTACATACCGAACATCACCAGCTCGCCTTGCGCGAAATTGACAATTCGCACCACACCGAAGATCAGGTTCAGTCCGATGCTGACCAGCCCGTATATGCCGCCCAACAAAAGGCCAAACACGAGCACGTTGAGCAGTTGATCCATAACGCGCAATCCTCAGGTTTTCAAAACGTACCGCATGCGGTGAACATATGCCTGGTTTCAATCAATCAGGGCAATGGCCCGGAGTCAATTCATACAGGAAGAACGCAAACAGACGTGTTCAGGGTCGGCCCAGGGGTTTGAGCGTCGCGCTTGGCAACACAGCGCTCTTTGGGAACACGGTCACCAGCTTTCCGTCCTGCCATTGCGACGCCGTGAACTGAGCGCGCACGTTCTGGAAGGAATCATTGAACTTTGCGCCAAAGCCGGACGGGTAGGTGTTCTCGGGGGTGTCCATCCTGGCCGCTGCCGCCTGCACCTTGTTCATGTCCACGCCACCGGCCGCTTTGAGGGCCTCGGTCATGATCAAGAACCCCGAATAAGCGGCCATTCCTTGAGGCGCAACCGGGTCGGTCTTGTATTTGGCGCGGTAAGCATCCAGATAAGCCTTGTTGCCTGGGCCAAATTTGTCATTGATGTCGTTGCGCGGGTAGCCGACGACCAGAATGCCTTCCATCGAAGCGGCACCGAGGGCTTGCAAAGTCTCAGGCGTGTCGCCGGTGCCTACAAACAAGATGGCACCTGGCTTGAAGCCTTGTTCGCGCGCCGTGCGCAGCAACAAGTTGCCGTCGGGCACGTAGCCGGTTTGGATCAGCACATCGGGTTCGGCCTTCTTGGCGCGCAATATGGTGTCGTTCAGATCAATGGTGTTCGAAGCATGTGAACCGACCCCTACAACCCTGGCACCGAAGGCTTCCAAAATGCGTTTTTGCCCTTGGGCAATCGATGTGCCATAGATCGATTCTTCATGCTCGATCCAGACTTTCAAACCCTTCATATCCTTCTTCAATGCGGGAGCAATCAGGTCGCGCACAGCAGCCGATGATGTGTTGGCGAAAGCGCCGCCATCAGGGCCACTGCGAATGAAGTTGGGCAGCTTGCGTTCAGTCAGCACCTGTGCAACTGCATTGGTCTCCCAGTACAACTTGTTGTAACGCAGCGCGGCATCGCTGGCGGTCAGCGAGATGCCGCTGATGTAGGTGCCGACGAACATGTCCACCTTGTCGCGGGTCACCAATTGCTCAACCGTGGTGATGCCCTGCTGCGCGTTGGTCACGTCGCCCCGGATCAGTTCGATTTTGCGGCCCAAAACCCCGCCGGCCGCGTTGACCTTGTCGGCGGCCAGTTCGTACCCGCGCGTCACCTCAGTGCCGTATAGGGCAAGGGGACCGCTGTATGGATTCAGGGCACCGATCTTGATCGCCTGCTGAGC
>JANMCB010000204.1:0-6025 GCA_031360805.1 Rhodoferax sp. | reverse complement strand
GGGTGCTCGGGCAGGCGCTGCGTGATCAGGGTCTCGATGAAGTCAGCGCGAACAATGCCACGGCTGGCCAGGCTGTGCAGTGAATCCACAGCCAGCTTCTTCAATGCCGGGTTGCGCGTGGCCCAAACGCCAAACGGCAGCCCAAAGCCCTGTTTTTTCTTGGTCAGAATCTCGTCGGGCAAAAACCCGCGCAAGGCTTCCTTGAAAAACCAGCGCAGTTTGAGACCTTTGAGTTTGTAGTCAACGGGCAGCGTCAGCGAAAAATCCAGCAGTGCGTCATCCAGCATTGGGAAGCCCACACCAATGCCGGCAAACTGCGTTGTACCGCAGACCTTGGGCAGGTCGTTTTCTGCCAATGTGTAGCGCCAGTCAAAGGCCAGGGTTCGGTTCACATCGCTGCTGGTTCTGGCTTGTCCCCACACTTCACGTTGCTGGCGCGCGGGCGACTCAAGGTCAATCTGCGCCAGAAAGCCGGGCGTCAGCACCTCGCCAACACCCAACCGCAGCAGCAGGTTGTACATATTGAGCCGGTCGGGCATGGGCACCCTGGCTTGCTCGACGTAGCTTGCCCCCTTGCTCAACAGCGGAATTTTTCCCATCACCGGCATTTCAAACAGCGGCTCCATCAGATTGCGCCTGACACCGCCGGGTAGCAGGTCGTACCAGCCAAACACGCGCTGCTTGGCGTAACGGCTGTTGCCGCCAAACAGTTCATCGCCGCCATCGCCCGCCAGAATTTTCGTGACGCCATCGGCCTTTGCCATCTTGGCGCAATAGTAGGCGGGCAAGGACGACGAGTTCCCAAAGGGTTGGTCGTAATGGCCGGCTACGTCAGCAATGCTGCGCACCAGATCATCCGGCGTCACGTAGTACTCGTGGTGCTCGGTTTTGAAGTGCTTGGCGGCAAGCCGGGCGAAGGCCATTTCGTCATAACCTTCGGCATCGAAACCGATGGAGTAAGTGGCAGCCGGTTGGCCGGTGGCCTCACGAATCATGCCTGCGACGGTGGAGCTGTCTGTGCCACCACTTAAAAAACACGCCGCCTTGGTGCCGTCAAGCTGGGTCGCCACGGCGCTTTTCAGCAACTGCCGGAATTCGCCGCGCAATAATTCAAACGACCGTTCGCCAGTTTCCTTGAATTCAGGTACCCAATAGGGTGCGACCGTCAACTGACCATTTTCAAACAGGGCGTAGTGCCCCGGCGGCAGGCGAAACACGCCCTTGAAGATGGTCCTGGGCGATGGAATGGCATGAAAAAACAGGTAGTCAAACAGGGCTTGCAGATCGATCTCGGCATTGGTGCCGGCGAGGTCGTCGGCGCGGGCAGAAAAGTGAATTTGAGCGCCGTCAACCCGATAGCACAACGTACGTATCGCAAATCGGTCAACCGCCATGAAAACACGGCCAGAAGGTTCGCGCAATGCCACTGCGAAGTCGCCTGAAACCCCCTGTGCGGCGCGGATGGACGCTTTGCCAACAGCAGCTTGCCAGGCAGTCAAGGCGCCCTGTGTATGGGCCAATTCGGCTAAGTCAGAATCCCGAAATCGAGGCGATCCAAGGGCAAGCGAAGAGTCATTTACGGTCATTTGAAAGGCGGTGTTTAGATTCAGGGACGCGGTTGACCGCTGCGTTGTACGGCCCCAGGGTTCTGAGCGGGCGCGCCAAGTTTTTCAACGGTCAGTGGGTGAACGTACTCACTATAAAGCTTCAGATCTTGCCCATCAGCGCTACCAGGGTCGACTGCCCGCCCCAAGGGGGAAGACGCAATTTTGAGCCGAAAATTGCCAGTGGGCAGGTTTTCGAGCCCCTCGGAACCAATGGTGAAATTGTTGCGAAAGTCCCAAGTGCCCGCGTGCTCAAGCTTTCCTGGCCCCACAAGCAGGTTGTTGACCGCACGGACCGCATCGGCTCCTGCTCGCACACGAAGAAACGAGCCACCGTAGAGGCGATCATTGATAAGGGTATTGTTCACAAGATAAAGTTGGTTCACAGGCCACTTGTACCCTTCGGCACCAAAGGAGATCAGCACCGGGTTTTCCGTCAGACGGCTTTGGCCAATGATGTTGCCAATCACGTAAGCCACGCCACCATCAGGAAACTCCAGCTCGTAGCTCGCACGGCCGTCGGTCTCGTCCGTCAGGCGATTGTTCTCGATATGGTTGACGCGGGCGCGGCTCTTGAGCAGGTGCCCGGTGTGTCCGTGGTGAAAGTAGCTTCCCTTGACCGAAAGTCGGGCGATTCGCCCAACGTAAAGATTGTGGTTATGCCCGTCCGGGCGCTTGTTGTGGGCAAATTCGCTGTTTTCAACGCTCAGTTCGGCCCGTTCGTCATTCCCGGTCAACAGCCCCATTTCATTGTTGACAAAGCTGCAATGGCGCACCGTAAGAGCGCCTTTTTCAAACCTGATTCCAGCGCCGTTGCGGTCGGCCACGCGAGCACCCGAGAAATCAAACCCCTCCACCTGGATGCGCCCGCCGCGAATTACCCAAATGCCCTTGCCCTCGGCGGAAGCACCGTTGGCTTGAAGGCGCACACGGCCGCCAACTGCACGCACTGTCAGGTTGTCTTGCTGCCAGACGGCGACATCATTCAGGTAGTTGCCGGCATCGACTTCCACCGTGTCGCCGTCACGCGCCAGAACCGCGGCCTGCGCTATGGTTTTAATAATCCGGTTGGCGCCGACCTGCAGTGTTTGGCGTGTCCCGCCTTGCATGGCGCTTGGCTCAGCGATGCTGGCTGCCATTGCGCAAGACGCCAGCAAAAACATCAACGATGTGGTGCTCGCAACCACGTATCGACGCAATACGAAGTGAATAAGGGGACGGTCCATGCAGCTAGCCAAGCTTTTTCCACTTCGCCAGCCCCAGCTTTACAAGGCGACCCAAGGCCTCGCGGCACAACTCAAACAGGCCACCGATGGATCGGGGGTTGTACGCGATGATGCCCCAGCGCTCCTGACGCTCGCTCATCCAGGTTTTCTTGTAAGGATCGTCGCCCATCAGGTAGTCGACTTTACTGACCTTGTCCGTCTCAATGACATGTTGCATCATCATCGCTGTCACCAGTGTGCCCGGGGTGTAGGCCTTGAACGCTTCATCGTAAGCGACCTTATAAATATTGGCGCTATCGTTTGAGACGATCCAGATCTGGGCAGCAATTGGCTTGCCATCGAGCCACGCCACACCCAGCCGAAGCCACCCGCGCTCAGCACAGGTTCGCGCCAGACCCTGGACAAAATTGGGATAGGGCTCGGAGTCCTTCCAGCTCAGGGCGTAAACCTGCTCGTAGGCCGTCAGCGCACGTTCAACCTCGGCGCTGCCTTGCAGCAGTTCCAGCGTGCCACCGTCAGCCTGAAATTTCTTGGTCATGCGCTTGATGGTGCTGCGCAGCGTGCCAGGTCGGGTCATCAAATAGGCATCCCAGTTGCCTTGAACCGGCAAATACCAGTTGCCGAAACAAAAGAACTCAAACGGAACAAGACCTGCGGCTTTGAGTGCCTTTTCAAATAGCAGATACGTGGACGACTTCGGATCCATTGGCGACATCCGAATGGACGCGAGTTGGGAGTAGTCAGCCCGTACGGTTTTCAATAGCGTGACAAGGTCCGACAGACTGGCGTCTGGGGACACGACAGGCGCGTAAACGGCGGTGTAGTAATTGCCGAGGGACTCGACCCGATGGCCCAGGGCATACTTTTGAACAAGGATGGGGAGCGCTGCAACCGGCTTTTTTCCAGATCGGGCGACATAAATGCGAACGCCCTCGTGCGATGGATAGACCGCATTCACCAAGTTGCGAAACCAGGCCCGTCCAAACTCAATATGCTCGGTTTCAGCCTGGTCGAACAGCGCTGCGACGTCAGGCGGCACTTTGTCCGGGTGTGGAAATACCTCCACGATTACATCCTGCCCCGACGCCTTGCGGTCCGGGTTGTGCCCTTTGAAGATGCGCCGCCCGAAACGTGCTGCTTGATAGAGCTTGCCGACCATTCTTGACCGTGGGAAATTGATGTGCCTGATCCAGCGCTGGCCGGTGGACCATGAGAGCTGGTCTGCGCTGGCATCGGTGTAAAACTCGATCACATTGCCTGGGTGGGTCAAAAAAGCGCTTTGAATGACCTCCCGCAGCAACAGCCGACCAGGCGCATATTTGTCCAGGGCTTCGTCGTAAGTGGTCTTGAGGATGACGATCATCCCCTGGCTCCAGATCGCCAAACGGGACGCTGCCAGTTGTTCGCCCAGCCACAGTTCGTAGACGAGTGCCCCGCCAAGGTCGGCGAAGCGGTACATGACTTCGTTGTAAAACTGACCTTGGGAGTTGTCAACTGAGATGGCCGTTCCAATCCCGGCCTTCCAGCCCTTGGATTCGAGATTCGCATACCTGTTCACAGCTTCGGCAATATCCTGTCGTTGCGAAATGCAGACGAACCTGGAATGAATCTGATCATCCTCGAGCCGACGCTCGTAGCGGCGGATATTTTTTTTTAGCTGCTTGGACCGGCTCGACCAGTAGTCGTCAAAATTCCCGTCAAGGTTGACGTGCATGGTTAGTGCATGGTCTTTGGCGCTGCTGCTGGGTTTGCCTTGCGTGATATCGCCGAATGCGGCGTCGTAGCACATCAAGTCAACGCTGCCAGTGGTGCCAGGCAACGCCAGCAGCAGTGACGAAACATCAGAAGAATCGGTAATCAAAGCGGGACCAACTTGCGCCTGTGATGGCAAAAAAGTGGACCAGACCCCCATTCCCTTTGAATTCATGAGGCACATCGCCCGTGGTTTTGCCTCAGTGGTCAATAGGCACAGATACTCTTCGCCTGTGCCGAAATGCCTGATCAAAGCGTCGACGAATCGGCTGTGAAGCATTGGGTTGCTTCGAAACAGGCTGGCATTCAGTTCATCCCAGGCGGCGGCATGTACACCCAAAGTACCGCTCAATTTGATGATCTGCCAGCTCGGTTTCATCAGCGCACCGTCATTTCGCCGTGCATGACCTGTGACACCATGCGAATCATCCAGGCCAGTTGCGCCTCGCAAAGCTCCTGATGGCAGGGCAAGTGAAGCAGCTGCAGGCGGTACCTCCTGGATACGCTGCAGCTTGAAACGGCCATATCGTCCCAACGCCATATCGGAACGCCGATGTGCTTCAGCGCATAGAAATGCACATCGGGATCGTCAATGAAAAGCGGGAACATGTAGGGAACGCAGTCTTGGGGCAGCTGGGGCAGAAGCGCATGGCAATGGGGGAGGTCACTGACTGCATCAACCCAACGTTGATAGTTGCTTCGACGCAAGTTGGCAAGTCGAGCCACGTTGGTGTGACGAATGATCCAGCGTGACGAAGCCAGGCTCTGAATGCGTTCCTTTGGCCGCTCGTAATAGATCGACAACGCTGTTCCGGGTTTCAGAATCTCACGGCCTTTGACGGGAACCGGGTCGGCTGTCTGGCTCTGTGCATTGGCGGACTTTGCAAGGCTTGGCCCTGAACAGTTTTCGCGGGCACGGCGAACTGAGCTCAACAAGCCCTTGAGTTCCGCAACCAGTGAAGGAGCCGGCTGCATTTCCGTGGGCATGGGAGCACTTTCGTTCTCCCAAAGCAGGCCACCGTCTTCACTGGGGAAAAATTTGTAGGGGCTGGCAATTGCGTACCGGCCAGTTTCACCTACTGCATTTTCTGCCTGATCCTGCGCTGGTGACATTGGCGAAAAGAGGGCGTGCGAGCAGTCTTCGATCAACGCGATTCCGCGTTCCTTGCACAAGGACGCAAGTGCAGCAAGCTGCTGGGGAAAACCAAAAAAATGCGTCACCAACACGGCTTTGTAGGGCAAAGCGCCTGACTTCAATTTGACTGAGATCGCTTCAAGGTCCGGCGCAAGGTCGGCCGTCAGTGGATAAAAGTCAATCTCCGCGTTCAGCCGAATCGCCGGATCCAGCATCGTGCTGCAATGGTAGGCTGGCGCCAATAGTGCCCCGGTATTGCCTATGCCAGAAAGCCGGTAAGCGTCAAAAAGAGCGTAGCGACCACGCGA
>JANMCB010000172.1:0-1668 GCA_031360805.1 Rhodoferax sp. | reverse complement strand
GGGCCGGTATATCTAGATTTCCCGGTGGACACACTGCGTGCCATCGTCTCGCCGGCAATGCAATTGCCCGAGTTTTTCCAGCCGCGAACGCCTGTGACGCTCACGCCCGATCAAGGCGCAGTCACGCAAGCGGTCGAACTGCTGTGGAGCGCCAAGCGGCCGCTGGTGATCTCGGGGCGGGGCGCGCGCGGTGCGGGCGCAGCCTTGCGCGAGCTGCTGGATCGCACCGGCGCGCTGTATCTGGACACGGGGGAGAGCCGCGGCCTGGTTCCGGATGGCCACCCCTCGGTGGTGGCCGCCATGCGCGGTAGCGTCATGGGGGATGCTGATCTGGTCATCACCCTTGGGCGCAAGCTCGACTTTCAGTTGGCCTACGGGTCGCCCGCGATTTTTGGCAAGGCGAACTTTCTGCGCATTGCGGACAACGGTGGCGAGCTGCGCGACAACCGCCGTGGCGTGGTCGAGTTGCTGGGCACCCCGGCGGCGACCCTTGAAGCGATGCTGGCGGTGGCGGGCTCGCGGCCTTCATCGGTTGACCGTGCCTGGGCGCTGCGGTACCGCACGGACCATCTGGCGCGCGCACAGAAGCTCATCACGTCGATGAAGAACGCGCCCGCTGGCAGCGATGGCCTGATGCATCCCAACCGCTTGATCGCCGCCCTGAGAGACGCCTTGCCCGCCGATGCCGTGGTCGTGGCAGACGGTGGCGACTTCCTGAGCTTTGTCCGGGTTGGCCTTTCACCCACCACGTACCTGGACCCCGGCCCGCTGGGCTGCATCGGGGTGGGCACGCCCTTTGGCATTGCCGCGAGTCTGGCCTGCCCTGGTCGCGTCGTGGTGGTTGCCACGGGTGATGGGGCGTTTGGCTTCAACGCGATGGAGATCGACACCGCCGCGCGGCACAAGGCGCCAGTGCTGATCGTGGTGGCCAACAACGGCGCCTGGGCCATCGAGGTGCGCGACCAGCAAGAGACGCACGGCAAGGTGGTCGGCACGCAACTGCAGTTTGCTGACCATGCGGCCATGGCAAGGGCCTTTGGGCTGCACGGTGAACGCATCGAACGCGAGGCTGACCTCGCAGGCGCGATCCAGCGTGCCCTTAAAAATCTCCCTGCCGTGCTGGACGTTGTGGTCACCCCGCAGGCGGCGTCCTCAGATGCCAAGTCAGGCTTGGCCTGGGTGCCCGACTTGCAGGCGCTGCAGGCTTGGGACAGCGCCGAGAGACAATGGCGGGCGACGGGTGATTGAGGATCGAATTAGCATCGATTTAGCGTCGATTCATACCCAAATTGGGTATATTTGAGACCAAAACCACGCGTTTTGGCAAAAATATCAATAAAATAGGCCTCTAGCCCTCGTATAATATACATAGTTTGCTATGTATATAGTAGCATTCAATTTGCAACTTTTGCAGCCTTCACCGCATCAATCCACCGCCACCTGCAACACCAGCTTGCCAAAGTTTTCACCGTTGAAGAGCTTCAAAAGCGTCTCGGGAAAGGTGTTGATGCCATGCACCACGTCTTCCTTGCTCTTCATGCGGCCATCCTTCAGGTAGCCGGCCATTTCGGCGACGGCCAGGTGGTAGCGGTCGGCGTAGTCGAACACCACAATGCCTTCCATGCGGGCGCGGTTGACCAGCAGGCTGAGGTAATTCTTGGGGCCTTG
>JANMCB010000147.1:0-4311 GCA_031360805.1 Rhodoferax sp. | reverse complement strand
AGGGATGTTGTTTTCGGCGGCGTCAATCAGGCCAGTCTTCAAGCCGGTGTAAACCTCGCCATAGGGCATGGGCGTGGCATTGGCGCCCATGGCACTGACCAGCGCGACCCACAAGTCGGACTGCTGCACGCGGATCTTCAGGCCCTTGGCGTCTGCCACGGTCTTGATGGCTTTCTTGGCGTAGATCGAACGCGCGCCGCTGTCATAAAAAGCCAGGCCGATGAAACCAACCGCTTCGCAGCTTTTCAAAATCTCGTCGCCCACCGGGCCGTCCAGCGACTTGCGCATGTGGGCGATGGAACTGAACAGGAACGGCATGGTCGGCACCTGCGTCAACGGGCAAATGCCGTTCATGGGGCCGACGTTAACGCGGGTGAAGTCCAAGGCTCCAATCTTGACCTGGTCAATGGTTTCCTTCTCGCTGCCCAGCGCCTGTTTGTTGAAGACCTTGATCTTGTGCTTGCCACCGCTCTTCTTCTCCAGCAGCTCGCTCATGTATTTGACCGCCGCCACGGTGGGGTAATCGTCAGCATTGTGGGTGTCGGCCGAGCGGAACTCGGTGGATTGGGCGGCAAGTGCCATCGCGGCAACGGCGGTGCCCATCAGGGTTCTGGTGATTTTCATGATGTCTCTTTCTGTGGAAGTTGAAAGGTAAAGGTGGAGGCAGAGGAAAGGGCAAACGAACAGTGATCTAGATTGCAACTATCAATTTTCAGTCATACGGGCCCATCGTGACAAAACCGCCACCCTGGAATTGAACTATTGGGTCGGTGAGGTCAGGCGCAGTTGTTCTGGCGTAAACGGCATCACGAAAAACATCAGAACTGTCTTGCGGTACATAGCCCACGTGCCGGGCGCTGGCGTTGTCCCACCAAGTGACCGAGTTATTGGACATGCCGTAAATGATGCTGTGGCCCAACACCGGCGTCGTCAGGCAGGCGGTGATCAAGCGGTACAGATCGTCATAGCTCAACCAGCTCGCCAGCATGCGCCGGTCGCGCGGCTCAGGGAACGAAGATCCAATGCGCAGGCAAGCCGTTTCGATGCCGTAACGGTCAAAATAGAAGCGCGAAATGTCCTCGCCAAATGCCTTGCTCAACCCGTAGTTGCCATCAGGTCGCGGTGCGCTTTGGGGCGTCAGGGTTTCCGACTGACGGTAAAACCCCGTGACGTGATTTGAGCTGGCAAACAAGATTCGGCGGGTGCCCTGCTTTCGTGCTGCCTCGTACAGGTTGTAAGCGCCGATGATGTTGCCCTGCAGAATCGGTTCAAACGGCCCTTCAACCGACACGCCGCCAAAATGAACCACCGCATCAACGTCTTTGAGCATGGCCAGCACCGCGTCCGCATCCGCCAATTCGGCCTGTACCAGCTCTTCGCCAGCTTGCTGGCCGCCTAGCGCAACGCGGTCCGACAGCCGCAGCACTTCACAATTGGCCTTCAGGCGTGCGCGCATCGCCACACCCAAGCCACCTGCAGCGCCGGTCATCAAAATTCTGTTGTGGGTTCTCAGGGTCATGGTGAGTTCGATGGAAGGTAAATGGTAAGCGCTACTCGGCAAAAATTAACCTACAGGTTAATTTTTATTGCAATTTCGACTAAAATCGGTAAAAAACCAATCAAATGTGCCTCTAGCTCTCGTATTGTATACATGAGTAGCTTCTATTTAAATAGCAAATAAAACTTTTACGAGACGATCAACAACCGAGTTTCGACCAATGCAGGGCAAAACAGCGGCGCCAAACCTGCAGCGAAGCCCACATTAGAACTCGGTTCGACTTCGTAAGCCAACCGATGCCGCAAAACATCTGTCCGCTGTCTTTGCTTGATCTCGCCCGCTGCAAGGCCGTGGCATTGATTAGTGTGAAAATCGCGGCATGACTTTCCCTGCGGCTCTTGCCAGCCCTGGTGCACGTGCCGCCTATCTGGCTGGTCTGCGCGACACCGTTTTTGTCGTCTTATCCTACCTGCCGTTTGGTCTGGTGTGCGGCGTGGCGTCGGTCAACGCCGGGCTGACGACCGGCGCCGCGTTGGCCCTGCCTGCACTGGTTTATGGCGGCTCGGCCCAAGCCGTGGTGATGCAATTCGTTCAGGGCTCAGCGTCGCTCTGGGTGGCCGTTTTGTCGGGCTGCGTCATCAACCTGCGACTGGCGGTTTACAGCGCTGCCATGAGTGCCAAGGTACGCCAGTTCAGCACCGTTCAGCGCATGCTGGTCGCCGGGTTTCTGGTGGACAACACGTTTGCCTTTGTCCAGGCGCGCGAGCGCTCCCACCCGAATGACCCGCATTTGATTGCCTATTACGCGGGCGTCACCACGATGTTCTGGTCCTTCTGGCTGCTGTTCTGCGCCATCGGAATTTTTGCGGGCAACATCGTGCCGACCAGCTGGCAGCTTGACTTCGCCATTCCACTGTCGTTCATTGCGATCAGTGCGTCGTCTATTCGCAGCGTGCCCATGGCGGTGGCGGCAGTGGCAGGCGGCACGGCCAGCGTGCTGCTGTTTTCACTGCCCCTCAAATTGGGCTTGATCGCGGCTTGCCTGATCGGCCTGATGGCAGGGTTGTTGGCCGAGAAAGTCCTGCCAGGCCCATGGGCGAAGAGGGAGGCGCAATGATTGCCGAGCTGGGCGCAGCACAAAGCTGGTTGATCGTGTTGGGCCTGGCTGTCGGTTCATTCCTGATCCGCTATTCCTTCATTGGGTTTTTTGCCAACCGGGAAATGCCGCTGTGGCTCGCGCGCTCGCTGCAACTGATGGTGCCCGGCATCTTTGCGGCGATTGTGTTCAGCGGCGTGGTCATGGTCGGCGGTCAGGTGGCGGGTCTCACCCAGTGGCCGCGCTACGTGGCCGCAGGGCTTGCGCTAATTGCCGCCGCCGCCACACAAGGCAACATGCTGGTGACGGTAATTACGGGCATGGTGGCGCTGCACGGGCTGCCATGGCTGATGTCAATGCTTTAGCAAAACATCAACTCAGGCCCAACAAGCGCATCGCATTGGTCTTCAAGATCAGTGGTTTTACCTCGTCCTTGAAACCGGCTACCTCAAAGTCTGCCAACCAGCGATCGGGTGTGATCAGCGGGTAATCGCTGCCAAACAAAATGCGGTCCTTCAAGAGTGTGTTGGCGTACTGGACCAATTGCGGCGCAAAATATTTGGGGCTCCAGCCCGAAAGGTCAATCCAGATATTGGGCTTGTGCAAGGCCAATGAAATGGCTTCGTCCTGCCACGGCCAGCTTGGGTGGGCAACAACGATTTGCATGTCCGGAAAGGCAATGGCCACGTCTTCGAGAAGCATCGGGTTGGAGTTTTGCAGGCGCAGCCCGCCGCCGCAGCGCATGCCGCTGCCAATGCCGCTGTGCCCGCTGTGAAAGATGGCCGGCAGCTTGTATTCATTGATGACTTCGTAAATCGGCCAGGCCATTTTGTCGGCGGGCAAAAAGCCCTGCACCGTGGGATGGAACTTGAATCCCTTCACGCCGTGGCTTTCGACCAGTCTGCGGGCTTCGCGCCCACCCATCTTGCCTTTGTGCGGGTCGATGCTGCCAAATGCGATCATGATGTCGCTGTTGGCGGCGGCTGCGTCGGCTATTTCTTCGTTGGTAATGCGGGCGCGGCCCATTTGGGACTCGGCATCCACCGTGAAGTTGACGAAGCCAATTTTTTTCTCACGGTAAAAGGCAATCGTCTCGTCCATGGTCGGGCGCTTGGCGTTGCGAAAGTATTTGTCGGCCGCGCGGTCGTACTCTTCGCCGTAGGCGTCAAACGGGTTGCGGCATGACACCTCCAGGTGCGTGTGGGTATCGATGGCGATGAGGTTTTTGGTGTCCATGGAGCTTCAAGTTGCATAGATTTGCCAGGGCAGTCCATGCTGCCGACGAAAGCCAGGCGCCCGCGCATTGTCCGGCGCAAGGCAACCCGCAGCGCTTTACTTGGGCGTCATCATTTTCTTGATTTCCGCCATGTGTTCGCCGGCGCGTTTGGTGATGCTGGCCATGGAATCGGCCTGCGACTTGCGGGCCATGTCAGCCAGGTCCTTCACATCGGCCACGGCCTTGGCATAGGCTTTTTTGGCAATGGCGGCCTGCTTGGACGGGTCGCCTGCGCTGCCAGCAAAAGACTTGGTGGTCTCCTGGATTTCCTGCATCGCCGCGCTGAGCATTTCAGCCTGTTTGCGGCCCATCGCCTGCATGCCTTCCATGGCCGCCTTGTTGGCCTCAACGATAGCTTCGATGTCTTTGCGCCGGGCTTCAATGATCGCTGTCATGTCGATGCCAGGGACCTTGAACTTCTCAAGCATTTTGGTCACGTCG
>JANMCB010000120.1:0-6026 GCA_031360805.1 Rhodoferax sp. | reverse complement strand
TGACCCGTCCCATCATCACGGAGTTCGCAGGCAAGGCCCACTTTGAGAACGTTGAAGAAGGTCTTACGGTTGCGAAGCAGGTCGACGATGTGACCGGTCTTTCTACCCTGGTGGTGATCGATCCAAAGCGCCGGGGTTCAGCCAAGGTGATTCGCCCACAGGTCAAGCTGATCGACGCCTCGGGCAACGAGGTCAAGATTCCGGGGACAGACCATTCGGTGACCATCGGCTTCCAGATCGGAGCTTTGGTTCAGGTGCGCGATGGCCAGGAGGTTGGACCAGGCGAAGTGCTTGCCCGTATCCCGGTGGAGGGTCAGAAGACCCGCGATATTACTGGCGGTTTGCCACGCGTGGCCGAGTTGTTTGAGGCGCGTTCGCCGAAAGACAAAGGCGTACTGGCTGAGATGACGGGTACCGTCTCGTTCGGCAAGGAAACCAAGGGCAAGATCCGCATGCAGATCACCGACCCGGAAGGTTCCGTCTGGGAAGAGCTGGTGCCCAAAGAGAAAAACATCCTGGTGCACGAAGGCCAGGTGGTCAACAAAGGCGAAAGCGTTGTGGACGGCCCGGCAGACCCGCAGGACATCCTGCGCTTGCTCGGCTCGGAAGAGCTGGCACGCTACATTGTTGATGAAGTGCAGGACGTTTACCGGCTGCAGGGCGTGAAGATCAACGACAAGCACATTGAAGTGATTGTTCGCCAGATGCTGCGCCGTGTGGTTGTCGACAACGTCGGCGACTCCAGCTACATCTCGGGCGAGCAGGTGGAACGCTCGGAAATGCTCAACAAAAACGACGCTCTGCGCGCCGAGGGCAAGATTCCGGTCACCTTCACAAACCTGCTTTTGGGGATCACCAAAGCCTCTTTGTCCACTGACAGCTTTATCAGTGCCGCTTCCTTCCAGGAAACAACACGCGTCCTGACCGAGGCTGCCATCATGGGCAAGCGAGATGAGTTGCGCGGCTTGAAAGAAAACGTCATTGTGGGTCGCCTGATTCCTGCGGGTACCGGAATGGCGTATCACGAGGCTCGCAAAATCCGCGAAAACATGGACGACGCAGAGCGTCGCGCCATTGCCGAAGCAGAGGCTGCCGAACTCGCGGGTGACGCTGTGGAGGCAGACGGTGCAGAAGCTGGCGCAGGGGTTGCCAGCGAATAGTCCGCATTGAAATTGCTATTTTTATAGCAGCGCCTCATGCTCTAGATAATGGAGCGTGAGGCGTTTTTTTGTTTTCAAATTGCGAATTGTCAACTATCAGGACTCTGAACACACCCAAGATGAGCACTATCAATGCCTGGCGCTGAACCTGCACGTGACAGCATAGCGCTCTGGCAGCAACTGCAGGCCACAGCGGCGGTATTGCTCGCGGTGCGGCAGGGCACTTCCACGACGGCGGCACTTGAACGGGTGCCACCCGGTTTGCGACCGGGCGTCCAGGCATTGGCCTTTCAGGTTCTTCGGTCTTTGGGAAGGGCCCAGGCACTGCGGCAGCGTTTGGCAAGCCGCCCGCCCCCGAGCGAAGCCGACGCATTGCTGTGCACGGCCCTCGCATTGGGCTGGAGCGATCAAACCGCGCCCTACGAGCCCTTCACCCTGGTCAACCAAACGGTGGAGGCCGCAAAGCGTGCACCTGGAACCAAGGCGCAGGCAAATTTCATCAATGCCTGCCTGCGTCGTTTTCTGCGGGAGAAGTCGGCGCTTGTGGCTGCCACCGACAACGATCCGTTGGCCCGCTGGAACCACCCGGGCTGGTGGGTTGCCCGCCTGAAAAAGGACCACCCCAGTCGCTGGGAAAGCATTCTGGATGCCAACAACGCTCAAGCACCCATGACCTTGCGCGTGAACAATTTGAAATCCAGTCGCGACGCCTACCTGGTTCAGCTGAGAGCAGCGAACATTGATGCGACTCCTTCCGGTGCCAGCGGCATAACGCTCGCCAAAGCGCTACCGGTTCAAGCTATTGCTGGCTTTGTTGAGGGCGTGGTTTCGGTTCAAGACGCAGCTGCCCAGCTTGCAGCGCCGCTTCTGCTTTGCGGCATCGATACGACTTTGCCATTGCGGGTGCTGGACGCATGCGCTGCGCCTGGTGGAAAAACCGCGCATTTACTCGAATTAGCGCGATGTGATGTGCTTGCACTGGACATTGACAGCCAACGCTGTGAGCGCATTCGCGAGACGCTGCAGCGACTGGGGCTTGGCGCTCAGGTATTGGCTGCGGACGCCGCCGAGCCCTCAAGTTGGTGGGATGGGCGGCTCTTCGATGCCATCTTGCTGGATGCCCCCTGCACAGCCTCGGGAATTGTTCGCCGTCACCCAGACGTGCCCTGGCTGCGCCGTGAAAGCGACATCGCCCGGCTGGCTACAGTTCAGGC
This sequence comes from Rhodoferax sp., assembly GCA_031360805.1. GTDB lineage: Bacteria > Pseudomonadota > Gammaproteobacteria > Burkholderiales > Burkholderiaceae_C > JANYCG01. The sequence continues at coordinate 3,652 of JANMCB010000120.1, read as the reverse complement.
CCGGCTGCTCAAAGCGCTTTGGCCATTGCTCAAACCCGGCGGGCGCCTGCTGTATTGCACTTGTTCGGTCTTCCGTGCTGAGGGCATCGATCAGGTGCAAACGTTTCTTGTACACAACACCGATGCCAGTTTACTGCCGTCACCCGGTCAATTAGTGCCCCATTTCAGGGCAAACAAGGAAGGCGTCCCGGACAATTCAGACGATGACCACGACGGCTTTTATCTTGCACTTCTGGAAAAGCACGCTGCGTGAGCTTGGCGTGACGGTGCTCTGTGGCTGCCTCCTGAGCGCAGGGCACATGTCGGCAATGGCGGCCGGGCCGGACGGCTCTGGTTCGGAAGTCACCCAATTGCAGGTGGACCGGACGCCCGACGGTGTGTTTGTGTCCGCCACCGTCAGTTTCGAGTTGCCAGCAGTTGTAGAAGACGCGCTCCTCAAAGGAATACCGATGGTGTTCGTGGCTGAGATTGACGTTTATCGGGGTCGCTGGTACTGGTATGACAAGCGCATTGTCTCGGCAGAGCGCCATATGCGATTGTCTTACCAGCCCTTGACGCGTCGCTGGCGCTTGAACGTTGCCTCCGGGCAAATCACGCCCAACAGTCTCGGCCTGGCCTTGAACCAGACCTTTGAAAGCCTGCCTGACGCAATGGCTGCAGTGCGCCGCTTGTCACGCTGGAAAATAGCAGAGGCGGGTGAAATCGAAGCCGATCAACGCAACACCCTTGAATTTCGGTACCGGCTTGATGTTTCGCAGCTTCCCCGGCCATTCCAGATTGGTGTGCTTGGGCAATCGGACTGGACCATTTACCTGACTGCCAACCAGCGACTGACTCAAGAGCCCGCGAAATGACGCCCCCTGAGCCTGTCGCCAAGCACAATCGGCGCCATTTGAAGCAAAGTTCCCGGGCACTGCGATGGACCGTTGGCGTGGGCGCAGCGGCCATGGTTGCCCTGGGTCTCGTGCTGCTGTTCTTGTTGACGCAAGCCACGGATAACCGTGAGATGTACGAGCGCAACTACGCGCGCCTGTTCGTACTCAACGTCGTGGTGGCGGGGCTGTTGCTGGTGGCAATTGGCTGGATCGCGTGGCGGCTATTTTCCAGGGTGCGTCGCGGGCGTTTTGGCAGCCGGTTGCTCGTCAAAATTGCGGCTGTATTTGCACTTGCCGGTCTGGCGCCCGGCTTGTTGATCTATGTCGTGTCGTACCAGTTTGTGGCGCGCTCGATTGAAAGCTGGTTTGACGTCAAGGTCGAGGGGGCACTTGATGCGGGGCTTAATCTGGGACGCGTCACGCTTGAAACGCTTTCCAACGAACTGGCAACCAAGGCACGGTCTGCAGCGAATCAAATTGCAGACGCGCCAGATGCGACGGCGGGGCTGCCACTGGAGCGCATTCGTGACCAGATCGGTGCTGCCGACGTTGTCTTGTGGGGCGGCGCCGGCCAGCCGATAGGCACGGCTGGGCAGTCCCGTTTCTTGCTCACGCCCGAGCGCCCAAGCGCACAGCAATTTCGCAGCGCCCGCAGCCAGAAAGGGGTTACCTGGATTGAGGGGCTGGATGAGGCCACGCCAGGGGTTGCCAGCAATGCACGCATCAAGGCACTGGTGCCGGTTAATTCTGCGCGGTTTGAATTGCAGGGCGAGTCGCGCTTTCTGCAGGTGACGCAGACGCTGCCATCCACTCTGGTGGCCAATGCGCTGGCGGTGACCGAGGCCAACCGCGAGTATCAGGAACGGGCCCTGGCGCGGGACGGGCTGAAGCGCATGTACATCGGCACATTGACCCTGAGTCTTTTTCTGGCCGTTTTTGGTGCAGTCCTGCTGGCGGTACTTCTTGGCAACCAGATTGCGCGGCCGCTTTTGCTGCTGGCTGACGGTGTCAGCCAGGTGGCCGCCGGCGACCTCACGCCCAAAGCGGCCCTTCAAGGCAAAGACGAGCTGGGTGGACTGACCCGTGCGTTTGCCGACATGACGCAACAGCTTTTTGATGCCCGCCAGGCGGTTGAAAGCAGCATGTCCCAGGTTGACGCGGCCCGTGCCAATCTGCAGACGATTTTGGACAACCTGACTGCGGGCGTCATGGTTCTCGATGCCAACGGCGTCATTCTGTCGTCCAACCCCGGCGCCACCCGCATATTGCGGGCGCCGCTGGCAGCCTATGAGGGGCGCAAACTGGCCGATGTTGAAGGCCTCCAGGAGTTTGGGCAGGGCGTGCAGGCGCAGTTCGACCAGTTTCAGGGCGAACGCCAGGAGCACGGGCTGGACCACTGGCAGCAGTCGTTCGAGTTAGGCGCTGCACAGGCGGGGCTGGCAGGCCATTCGTCGCAGAACGCAATCACGATCGTGGCCCGCGGTGCCCAAATGCCGGCCTCAACCTGGCTGCTGGTATTTGACGACATTTCAGAAATCGTGTCCGCGCAGCGCTCGCAGGCCTGGGGCGAAGTGGCGCGCCGACTGGCGCATGAAATCAAGAACCCGCTCACGCCGATTCAACTCTCGGCCGAGCGCCTTGAAATGAAATTGACAGGTCGTGTCGATGCGGCAGGGCAAGCCATTCTGACCAAATCGGTCAAAACCATCGTGGACCAGGTCGATGCCATGAAGCGCCTGGTCAATGAGTTCCGTGACTTTGCGCGCCTTCCTGCAGCAGTACTCAAGCCGGTGGACCTGAACGCGCTGGTCGGCGAAGTCTTGCAGCTTTACGGCCATGAGAACGCGCTGGTTCCCGTGACTTTGGAACTCGACGCCCGCAACCCCCAAATCCTGGCGGACGCGCTCCAGTTGCGCCAGGTGGTTCACAATTTGCTGCAGAACGCGCAGGACGCGACCGAGTCCGCCGCCGCAGCCCGTGCGGACGGCGCCGCCCTGCACAGCGTCACCGTGAGAACTCAGTGGAACGAAGCCGCGCATCGGGTGCGGCTCAGCGTGCTGGACTTTGGCAATGGCTTCCCCGACAACATTTTGGCCCGCGCCTTTGAACCGTATGTCACAACCAAGGCAAAGGGTACCGGGCTGGGGCTCGCCGTGGTCAAGAAAATCGCCGACGAACATGGCACCCGCGTTGACATTGCCAACCGCCTGGTTGATGGCCATGTGCAGGGGGCTCAAGTGTCGTTATCATTCGCCATAGCGGCAAATGCGCCAACCTGAGCGCACTGACGACACATTCCCAAGGGACAGCGCTTAAATCATGGCAAACATATTGGTGGTTGACGACGAACTGGGCATCCGTGACCTGTTATGGGAAATACTGAACGACGAAGGTCATACGGTTGAAGTTGCAGAGAATGCGGCGCAAGCCCGAGCCGCGCGCCTGCGCGAACGACCCGACCTGGTGCTGCTCGACATCTGGATGCCAGACACTGATGGTGTGACGCTTCTGAAGGAATGGTCGTCAGCCGGCGTGCTCACCATGCCGGTCATCATGATGAGTGGCCACGCAACGATCGACACCGCTGTAGAGGCCACCAAAATCGGTGCTTTGGCGTTTCTGGAAAAACCCATCACGCTGCAAAAACTTCTCAAGGCCGTCGAACAGGGCCTGGCACGCGGTACCGCCCGAAAGCTGCCCTTGCCGGTCATGGCGCCGCAAATGCTGCAAGCCGTCAGCGTCACCGCTACGGCATCGCAGACCCTGGTGGTTGCAGT
>JANMCB010000007.1:0-14121 GCA_031360805.1 Rhodoferax sp. | reverse complement strand
GGGCTCCAAAGACGGCTTTGAAGTCAATCAGGCTGGCAGCCTGGCGCTGGCTGAAAAATACTGGAAAGAGGAAGTCGCCGGCAGCAACAGCATGATCCAGCGTACCAAGCGCCTGGTGTTCAAGGTACCGCACTACAAGAGTGGGGAAGATATCGCCAAAGAGGTCGCAGCCGCCAAAGCGAAGAAGTCCTGAGCCTGTGGCCACGATCTGGTGGTTGCATGGAAGCAACCCACTGCCACCCGGTCAATCTGGATACCCTAGCGCAGGCTGGCTGTGACCCTCGGCTGCTCGCCATTGCGAAAGCCAGCGCGTCATGTTGACTTCCTCAACAGGTCAAGAAAAATCATTCAAAACTAATTTAGCGGGACAGCCGGTTACGAACTGTATAGCTCAGAGCGTCCACAATGGCCACCAAAACAAGCATGGCGATCAATACTGTACTGGTCTCACCCATCTGGAACAAGCCCATGTGGAATGCCAGCATTTGTCCCAAGCCACCGGCACCAACCACCCCCAGGACTGCAGCGGCGCGAATATTGTTCTCCCATCTGTACAACGTGTAGCTGATGAGCTGCGGAGTGATTTGGGGCAGCGTTGCGTAGAGGAATATGCGGCCCTTCCCGACACCTCGTGCCCGAAGTGCAAATGCCGGGCCTGGCGGCGCGTTCTCCAACGCCTCAGCAAACAGCCGACCCAGCACACCTGACGTATGCAGTGCCAACGCAAGCGTCCCCGCAAATGGGCCCAGGCCAGCCGCAATCAATAGCAGGGCCGCCCAGACCAGCTCAGGCGTGCTGCGCAATGCATTGAGCACCAGCCGGGTCACGGCGCGCAGGCGTGCAGGATCGCCCGCATGGGTTTTACTGGCTGGCAGCGCAAGCAGCAGACCCAGTACCACGGCGAGCAGCGTCCCCAGCGCCGACATGGCCAGCGTTTCAAAGGCGGCAACCACGACCTTGCCAAGAAACAGGCGACCCACCTCAGGCTGAAGCAACTCACGCAAAAACTTGCCCATTCGGGCGAACGCCTCCAGAGACAGGAATTGCGCCCATTTCAGGTCCAGTGACCAAAAGCTAAGCCCGACCAGCACCAGCATGGCCGCAACAAACCAGCAGGCCTTGCACCTGGCATCGAACAGCTTTGGCGGAAGCTTGTAAATTTCGTTGGCGGCGCGCGCGGTCATGCAGGGGCCTTGATCAAATGGGTAACCATACAAATAACTTGACTGCGGCCGGATCAGGCCAAGCCCTTGCGCAGCCACGCGCTGACTCGGTCTGCCAGCCAGACCAGCGCCATGAAAACCAGCAAAATGGTGGCGACTTCGGAGCCGTTGAACATCTTCATCGACGAATCCATCTGCTGCCCCAGGCCCCCAGCCCCGACAAAACCCAGGACGGCAGACGAGCGGATTGCGCACTCCCAGCGGTAAACGGTGTAACTGGTCAACTCCTGCGCACTTTGCGGCAAAAGGCTGTAGAAAAATGCTTGCAGGCGGCCCGATCCATTTCGCATCAGCGTTTTAGTGGTGTGCGTCTCGCCGCTGTCCATAATGTCGCCATATACCTTGCCCAGCATGCCGCCATAAGTCAGGGCAATGGCCAAAACGCCGGAGGTTGGGCCCAGACCTACAACCCGAACAAACACAAGCGCCCAGACCAGTTCCGGCACGCTCCTGAGAACCATCAGCACCCAGCGCACAAGCTGGCGAATGACGCCGGGCAAAGGGGCCATCTGTCCGGTCAATGCGGACAGCGACAACACCCGAACCGACAGCAACGAAAGCGGAATCGCCAAAAGCAGCGCCAGAGTGAGCCCCGCGGTGGCGATCGCAACCGTGCGCCATGTTTCACGCGCCACCATCGCCAAAAATGGAAGGTCAACTCGCGGCGGTGCAAAATCTGCCAAAAACTTGAGGGCTGGCTTGAGCGTACCGGCCTCAAAAAATATCCAGGGCTTGAATTCGGTCATGACCAGCGTCGGCCAAAGCACCACCAAGCCCGCCAATGTCCAGAAGACTCTGCTCGACCATGCAGGGTCGCGCAATGCGGGCGCAACAGGTCCAGCGCTAACGCCCGGAATCAGTGCGATTTGCGGTGGCAACAGGGAACCGCTCATTGGGATGGCAGACGTCCAGACCGACTCAGCGGCAGTTCATGGCAACCGGCGCCGCCGGAACAAGATCCAGGTCCGGGTCGATGATTGCCGGGCCGGTCAACTCGCCCATGTGCTGCGCATAAAGTTCGTGAAGATGCTGCTGTGTCACTTGGTCCGATGAAAGGTCAAACGCCATTTCACCCAGGCGAAGGCCAATGATTCGCGGAAAATTCGCAAGCGCCATCTCGACATGGTGCAAGGTTGCGACCAGCGTTGCGCCACGCTCCCGTGCAGCTCGGGTCAGGGTCTGAATGGCCTGCTGCGACCGCGTAGGGTCAAGCGCGGATAGTGGCTCATCGACCAAAATCAATTTTGCGTTTGACGCCAATGCGCGGGCCAGGCCCACCCGTTGTCGCTCTCCGCCCGACAGGCGGTCAACGCGGTCAAACAGCTTGTCGCTCAAATCGAATTGATCCAGTGCCCTGTCTGCCAACGCAATGTCGACAGGATAAAACAGACTCCGAAGGCTGGTCCACAGGGACTCATGGGGCAGCCGCCCTGCCAGGACGGATACCACCACACGCTGGCGTGGCGGCAATGGCGGGACCTGCGGCGCCAGAAAAAGATCCCCGCGAAGGTGCTTCAGTTTGCCGCGCGACAACTGCCACGGATCTATGCTTTCAAGATGCAGCACACCCGTCGTGGGCTTGATGGCGCAGGCCATCACATGGAGCAACGTTGTTTTGCCCGCGCCAGAGGGTCCGATGACCGCGACCTGCTCACCTGCCTGGATCACCACCTCCAGCCCGCGCACGGCAGCGAGTCCGCTGGTTTTGGCAAACGGGTGGTGGGCAGACAGTGCCTGCAAGTCAATTCTCATAACCCCCTGACTCCTCAACAAATAAACGCATTGCGACCGACAGTGTAGGCGCCGCCGCGATTACTTCAGGAGGCCGGCGTTGCGCGCGGCTTGCTCGATGCCCTTGTAGTTGTCGGCTTTGGTAGCAACAAAACGGGTGGCGCGTTGCAGTTCAAGTATTTCCTTGCCTTCTGCCGTGTCGCGGTTCAAGTCCAGAAAGGCCTTGGTCAGCTTCGCCTGCATGGCAGCGGGCATGTCGGCATGAACGGTCCAGTTGTAGTCAAAATACCCGGGCGTGGTGTAGATGACCCTGACTTTGGACGTGTCCACTTTCCCGTCTGCGACAAATTTTTCCCACACTGAAATATTCAGCGCGCCGGCCTCGACTTTTCCTGCAGCGACCGCAGCGATAGTTGCGTCGTGGGCGCCAGAATAGGCAACGCGCTTGAAATCCTTGTCGGGATCAATATTGGCCAGCAATAGAAAACTTCGCGGCATCAGGTGACCCGACGTACTCGATTGCGAACCAAAACTGACATTTTTTCCCTTGAGGTCAGCCAGCGTCTTGACGGACGGATCGCTTGTAATGAAGACCGAGCGAAACTTCTCGTCTTCTTCGCGCTGAACCAGCGGCACCGCCTTGCCACCGGAACGGATGTTGGCCTGCACAAAGGTGAAGCCGCCATACCAGGCCATGTCTACCTGCTTATTGGCCAACGCCTCGACCGACGCAGCGTAGTCAGTCACCGGGGTGAATTCAACCTTCATGCCCAAAGTCTTTTCCAGGTACTTCACCAATGGTGCCGCCTTGCGGGCAAGCTCGGTCGGTGACTCGTCGGGAATGGCGGTGACTTTAAAGACCTGCTGGGCGTGACATAACGAACCGAACAGGACGACCGCGCAGGTCATCATGGCCCGAAAGGTTCTGGAAGGGGAAAAACTGACCATTTTGAAGCTCCTGAAAAAGAAATTAGGGAAAGAGATTAGACTCGAAAGTCCGTAACTTTGCATACCCGTTGCATCCGTGAAATCCTGTGTAAGGTTAATGAATCCAACCCGATAAAAGCGGTTGGCTGCAAGACACTTCAGTCGTCCATGAAAAAAAATAGTGTTTTGATCATCAGCCCCGCGTTGGCCAATGCCAATAACGGCAATTGGCAGACAGCATGGCGGTGGTCGCGCATGCTGGCCACCGACTATCAAACCACCATTGCCCAACAATGGAATGGCGCACCGTTTGACGTCATGCTGGCGCTGCACGCCCGCCGCTCGGCGTCCTCGATTGCAGGATGGGCAAGCGCGCACGGTGCGACCCGTAACGCGGCGGGCCTGGCGGTTGTGCTGACCGGAACCGATCTGTATCGCGACATCCAGACGGACAAGCTTGCACAGAAATCGCTTGATTTGGCCAGTCGCCTGGTGATCCTGCAGGAACGCGGGCCTGACGCCCTCCCGCAGGCATTGCGCGCCAAGACAACGGTCATTTTCCAGTCGACGGGCAGCCGCCGTCACATTGCCAAGGCGAAAGGTCATTTGCGCGCTGTCATGGTGGGCCACCTGCGGGACGAAAAATCGCCGCAAACTTTGTATGCGGCGGCCCGGCTTCTGACCAATCACCTGGACATTTTGATCGACCATATCGGTGATCCGCTTGATGATTCACTTGCAGAGCAGGCCCGCGCAACAGCCTTGGACTGCCCCAACTACCGCTGGCTGGGAGGATTGCCGCACGAGGACACGCGTCGCAGGATTCAGCGCTCGCACGTGCTTGTGCACGCCAGCCGCATGGAAGGCGGCGCCCATGTCGTGATGGAGGCTGTTTGCAGCGGAACGCCAGTGCTGGCGTCCAGAATAGATGGCAACGTGGGCATGCTGGGCGCGCACTATCCGGGCTATTTTGCATGTGGTGATGCCCAAGGATTGGCCGACCTGCTGGTTAAAACCAGAACCGGCCAGATGGCGCAGTCTGCGCTCGCAGGCCGTGGCCTGTACGACCAGTTGCGGGCTCACTGCGCCGCACGGGCACCGCTTTTTGACCCCAAAAACGAACAGGCGGCGCTGCTGAAACTAGTGCGCAGTCTGCTGAAATGACCCTCAAGAAGACTATGAAAAAACTCCATGCAAACGTCTGATCAACCAGTTCTGAGAGACATCGTGCTGGTCGGCGGCGGTCACAGCCATGTGATCGTCCTGAAGAAATTTGGCATGAAACCCCTCCCCGGTGTGCGTCTGACACTGATCTGCACCGACATGCACACGCCCTACTCTGGCATGCTGCCGGGCTATGTGGCGGGGCACTATGACTACGACGAGGTGCACATCGACTTGAGCCGGCTGGCTGTGTTTGCAGGAGCGCGGCTCTATCGGGACGAAGTCACGGGTCTGGATCGGGTCAATCAAAAGGTGCTTTGCCGCAACCGCCCACCGGTGCCTTACGACCAGTTGTCCATCAACATCGGATCGACGCCACAACTTCACCAGGTGATGGGCGCGGCAGAACACGCGATTGCCGTCAAGCCGATCCAGCGCTTCAACGACCGTTGGCTGGCTCTTTTACAGCGGGTCAAAACGCACTCAGGCAAAACGACGATAGCCGTTGTGGGTGCGGGCGCGGGCGGCGTGGAGTTGCTGCTGGCGATGCAATGGCGGCTGCGCAAAGAGCTGGCGGCCCTGGGGCGAAACCCGGACGAGCTGGTGTTTCACCTGTTCACGGGGGTCGCCGACATCTTGCCGACTCACAACGCAGGTGTGCGCAAGCGCTTTGATTCGGTTCTGGCTATGCGCAATGTGGTGGTTCACCGCAGTGCCGAGGTGAAGCAGGTATTTGCCGGGCGCCTTCAAACTGCCAGCGGCGAATCACTGGATGCTGATGAGATCGTCTGGGTCACCCGTGCGGGCGGTGCGCCCTGGCTCAAGGACACCGGTCTGGCGCTGGATACTGAAGGCTTCATCCAGGTGCAGGACACGCTGCAAACCGTCACGGACCCGAACATTTTTGCAGCGGGCGACATCGCCAGCATGGTCAACTACAAGCTGGAAAAAGCCGGTGTTTTTGCCGTGCGCCAAGGTCCGCCCTTGACTGAGAACCTGCGCCGCGCCATCAGCGGAACTGCGCTTGAAGCGTATCACCCGCAAACCAGCTGGCTGGCATTGATCAGCACTGGCGACAAGTTCGCCGTCGCATCCCGGGGCTGGATTGGTTTTGCTGGCGTCTGGGTCTGGCGCTGGAAAGACTGGATTGACCGGCGCTTCATGCAGAAGTTTCAGGATTTTCCCGACATGGACGCCACCACTGTGCCCGCGCAGTCGTCCGCAAAGAGCGACGTCAAGCTCAGTCAGGAGGAGTCACTCCAGGCAATTTCCGCAATTGCCATGCGGTGCGGCGGCTGCGGTGCGAAAGTCGGGGCCACGGTGCTGTCGCGTGCCTTGAGCAACCTGCATCCGGTTGACCGGGACGATGTGTTGATCGGCCTCAAAGATCCAGACGATGCCGCCGTCGTGCGCGTGCCGCCCGGCAAGGCGATGGTCCATTCGGTCGATTTCTTTCGCTCGTTCATTGACGATCCCTACATTTTCGGCAAGGTGGCCGCCAACCACGCGCTGGGCGACATCTGGGCCATGGGTGCCGAAGCGCAATCTGCAACGGCAGTGGTGACCGTTCCCCCAGGGCTGGAATCTAAAACAGAAGACGTACTGTTTCAGATGATGACCGGCGCGATGGAAGTGTTGAACGAGGCCAACTGCGCTTTGGTCGGTGGGCATACCGGCGAAGGCAAGGAATTGGCACTCGGTTTTGCCGTGAACGGGCTGATTGACGACGACCCGGCCAAAGTGCTGCGAAAAAATGGCATGAAACCGGGCGACGTGCTGATTTTGACCAAACCCATTGGTACAGGCACCCTGTTTGCAGCCCATGCACGGCTGGCCGCCAAAGGGCGCTGGATCGACGGCGCGTTGAAGTCCATGGTGGTATCAAACCGCCTGGGCGCGCAGTGTCTGCGGGAACATGGCGCAACGGCATGCACCGACTTGACCGGATTTGGCCTGTTGGGGCATCTGGTGGAAATGACGCGCCCCTCGGGTGTGGATGCAGAGCTGAACCTGTCTGCCCTGCCCTTGCTGGATGGCGCAGAAGACTGCGTCAAGGCGGGAATTGTCAGCTCCTTGCAAAGCGCCAATGTGCGATTGCGCCGTGCGCTTCGAAACCAGGAGGAAATGGTCAAGAACCCACGTTACCCGCTGATATTTGACCCGCAAACGGCAGGCGGCTTGTTGGCCAGCGTTCCGCCCGATCACGTTGACGCCTGCATTTCTGCATTGCGAAAACTGGGCTATACCCATACTGTTGCCATCGGCCGGATTTTGGCCCAGGGCGATGCGCTGGAGCCGATTACTCTGACGGTTTGACAGTCAGCACCGCATCACCCATGTAGGAGAGGCTTCTGCCCTGGGTGTTGTCGGAATCAGCACCAACGGCGATGGCAATCAGCGGCGGTGGCGCGGAAAACTCGTGGCCAAACGCCCGTTGCAGGTCGGCAGAAAGGTCGCGCTCATGCTGAACCCACTGCCCCAGCTTTCTGTTTCCTGAATCCAGCACCAAAAAACGCAAGCGCGGCGAATAGGCGTTGGGCAATTGGGTGCCAACAGCCAGTTTGTCGTCCCAAACGTAGCACAGGGTCGCGGCGGGCAGTTTCTCGCCGCTGAGCGAGCGCGCCAGGCGCAGCAGGTTGCGCTCGAGGAAGCCGAGTTTGTCCAGCGGCATGTCAAACATGGCGCAGACTTTCAAAGGCGCGTCATCGCCCTCTTTGGTCTTAAGATCGGCAGATTCAATGCCTTGCTCCAGCCGCCAGCGCCAGCCCAAGGTGCTGCCCGCGCCCAGCGCCACAGGTTTCAACTCATGCAGCGCAGTACCGTAAGACTTGTCGGTAGCGAGCTTGAGCACGCGGTCATCACCAAGCTTGACGACTTCAATTTGTGCGAGTGGCGCTTTGCCCTTGGGCAGGCCCACCAGCCGCCAGGGTGCAGGCACGACACCTGAGTCAGCCCTGGAGAACGGTTGCAAGCCTTGGGCGCTTAAGGGCGCCGCAACGGCCAGCAGCAGACTAGCGACCCACGTCGTTAAGGGACCAGTCGTATTCAAGGTTCGAGATGGAAACATTCTTGGCTTTTATTTTTTCACGGTCAGCCGATGCCGCAGCGAGTTGGTCGGCGTACTTGGCAAATACGTCCTCTAGTTTGTTGAAGCCCTTGTTGCCTTTTTCAAAATCTTCACGGAACCATTTGAAAATTTGACTGACTTCAAGCTTTCCGTCAGCATAGCGATTGCGTGTGCTGTCTCCCAAAAAACGGCGCATGCCGTCTTCCAGCTGCGCATCAAGTTTCGCAGCCGTAAAGGCTTCCGGAAAAAGCGCCGGGCAGCCAATGCTGGCGCAGTTCACGGCCACATGAACGCGTGGCTCGGCGTATTTGGGGCGAAGCTGTTCGTGCTCGATCCAGTCCAGGTGATGCTCCTCACCCAGCAGGGTGAAAAACTTCTTTTTCCAGGTTGGCGTGACGAACGAGCCCAAGTCTTTGATGGATTTCAGATCCGGGTATTTGGTCAGGATGATTTCAACCGTGAACGCGTTGTAGGCGTTGATCAGAAAGGCCATCTGCTGCGGTTTGGACCATTTGTCAAAGTCCGCTTTGGGCGTGGCGCTCATACCATCAAGCACCTTCTTCAGCTCGGCACGGTCGGCGGCGAAACCTTTGTAATTCACGCGGGACTGCTTGTTGTCCGGCAGCCATTTGACATGTTTTTTCAGCAACGCCTCCCAGCTTGCGTAGCCATGGTCGAAGCTGCCGGTGTCCTGGCTGAAAGCGCTTGAAGCTGCAGTCACGACCAGCAAGGCTGCGACTCCTGCAATGGCAAGACGGCGGTTGATGTTTTTGATTGTCATGGTTTAACCTCGTTTCCAGGTGTGGTACTTCTCGACCCATTCGAGCAATTTCTTCGGCTGATGCGCCCGCTTCCATTCGCCGGCAGCGTATTTGTTGGCCTCCGCTAGAGTCGGATAAGTGTGGATGGTTCCCAAAATCTTGTTCATGCCAAGGCCATGCTTCATGGCCATCACGTACTCGGCCAGCAAGTCGCCCGCGTGGGTGCCAACGATGGTGACACCCAAAATCGTGTCTTTGCCGGGCACCGTCAGCACCTTTACAAACCCCTGGGTCTCGCTGTCGGCAATGGCGCGGTCCAGGTCGTCAATGCCGTACTTCACCACCTCGTATGGGATGTTCTTCTCCTTGGCCTCCTGTTCGTTCAGGCCCACGCGGGCGACTTCGGGGTCGATGAAAGTCGCCCAGGGAATCACCGAGTAGTCCACCTTGAATTTCTTGAACGTGCCAAACAACGGATTGACCGCCGCGTACCAAGCCTGATGCGCCGCTGTGTGCGTGAACTGGAACGGCCCCGCGACATCGCCCGCCGCATAGATGTTGGGGTAAATCGTCTCCAGGTACTCATTGGTGGTGATCGTGCGGTTGATGGGAATGCCCATCTCTTCCAGCCCGTAACCAGCGAGTCGGGCCACGCGGCCGACGGCGCACAGAAGCACATCAAACTCAATGCGAACTTCCTTGCCCTGGGCTTCCACAATGATCGCCTTGGCGTCGCCGGTTTTCTCGCAGCGCAAGGCTTTGTGGCCGGTGAGCACCTGCACGCCATCAGCCATAAGCGACTGGCGGGCCAACTCGGACACCTCCACATCCTCGCGGATCATGATGCGCGGCGCCATCTCGATCTGCGTCACCTCCGAGCCCAGGCGTTGAAAGCTCTGCGCCAGCTCACAACCGATCGGGCCACCGCCCAGCACCACCATGCGCTTCGGAATCACGTCCAGCTTCAGGAACTCGTCCCACAGCGTGTCGCTGGTCACATAGCCCACGTCGTTGATGCCCGGCAGCGGCGGAACGAAGGGCATGGCACCGGCGGCGATCACGATGGCGCGGGTTGTCAGCGTTTTTTTGGTGCCATCATTCAGCGCGATCTCGACTGTCCACGGGTTCACAATTTTGGCGTAACCCAGTTGAACGTCGACTCCCAAACCGGTGAACCGCTCCACGCTGTCGTGTGGGGCGATTTCCGCAATGATGTGGTGAATCCGCTTCATGACGGTGCTGAAGCTGAACACTGCCTCGGTGTCCATCAACCCGTACTTTGCGCCATGCTTCATCTGGTGCGCGAGCTTGGCGCTCTTGATCAGCGCTTTGCTAGGCACGCAGCCAAAATTCAGGCAGTCGCCGCCCATCTTGTGTGCTTCAATCAGAGTGACTTTGGCCTTAACAGCGGCGCCAATCAACGCCGTCACCAGCCCGCCCGCGCCTGCGCCAATCACGATCAGGTTGCGGTCAAACGACTTGGGCTTGAGGTGGTTCCACTTGGCGTACACCTTGCGGGCCTTGACGGTGTCCACAATCTTCTTGGCGATCAGCGGAAAGATGCCAAGCAGCACAAATGAACCAATCAGCCCCGGCGACAAAATGCCCTTGAGTGAATCGATTTTTGCAAGTTGGGTGCCAGCGTTGACAAAAACGATGGTGCCCAAAAACATGCCGACCTGGCTGACCCAGTAAAAGGTGAGCGTTTTCATCTTGGTCAGACCCATCACCAGGTTGATCACGAAAAACGGCACCAGCGGCACCAGGCGCAAGGTAAACAGGTAAAAACCGCCCTCTTTTTCAACCCCTTTGTTGATCTCCGCCAAACGGGCACCAAACTTGTTCTGCACGGTTTCGCCCAGTACAAAGCGTGCCGCCAGAAACGCCAGCGTGGCACCGATGGTGGAGGCAAACGAGACGATCACCGTGCCTGCAACCAGTCCAAAAATGGCACCCGCTGCCAGCGTCATGATGGCCGCGCCTGGCAGTGACAGCGCTGTCACCGCCACATAGGCTGCAAAAAAAGCCGCGATCACCATGACCGGCCGCTGTGCATACAGTTCGGCAAAACTGCTTTGCTGTGACTTGATGAAGGCCAGACTGAAAAAGCGCCCGAGGTCAAACATGAAAAACAGCGCGACCAGCACCAGCAGGGCGACCAATATGACTACTTTTTTATTTTTCATGAATAACGCACGTGGTTTGGGAAGGGAATGCGGTCAGGGTGCACGCAACTTTGCACTTTATACCGGCTTCGTCCGGCGGTTACAGATTTTCTTACAGATTTTCAGACCAATGCACTTTCAAACGCATTCGTCCAGATGCTATTATATATATAGCAAATTATCTATTAAATACGAGGGCCAGATGCCAATTTTATCGATTTTTTTTCAAATTTCACGCTTTTAAATGCAAAAATTAACCTGCAGGTTAACATTTTTACCTGCCGGGCACTCGTTTTAATGTGGAGAATAATGCTGGCTACAGCCGCCCATCCAAACCAAAGGCACTTCAATGCTCGAGACCGAAACCCCAACCCAAACTGACAGCGCCACGCTGCCACAGAACACCGCGCAGCTACCCCGATGGGATTCCGCAGGCAGTAGCCGGATCCCGTTTTGGGCCTACACCGACGATGCCGTTTACCAGCGCGAACTGGAGCGATTCTTCTACACCGGGCACTGGTGCTACGTCGGGCTGGAGGCGGAAATCCCCAACGCCGGCGATTTCAAACGTACCAAGGTCGGCGAACGCTCGGTCATCATGATTCGCGACAAGGACGGCGCTGTCAACGTGGTCGAAAACCGCTGCGCCCACCGTGGCGTTGCGTTTTGCCGTGAGCGCCAGGGCAACCGCACCGAGCTGGTTTGCCCCTACCACCAGTGGAACTACAACCTGAAAGGCGATCTGCAAGGGGTGCCGTTTCGCCGTGGGCTCAAGCAGGATGGCCGCACCATTGGCGGCATGCCGGCAGATTTCGACCTGAAGCAACACGGCCTGACCAAGCTTAAGGTGGCGGCGCGCGGTGGCGCCGTGTTTGCCAGCTTCGACCATGCTGTGGCGCCGCTGGAAGACTACCTGGGCCCCACCATCTGCCGCTACTTCGACCGCGTGTTTGACGGCCGCAAGCTGGTGCTGTTGGGCTACAACCGCCAGCGCATACCGGGCAACTGGAAGCTGATGCAGGAAAACATCAAGGACCCGTACCACCCCGGCTTGCTGCACGCCTGGTTTGTGACGTTTGGGCTTTGGCGGTCGGACAACAAGGCGCAGTTGTTGATGGATGCCAAACAGCGCCACGCCGCCATGATCTCGACCCGTGGTAACGCGGGTCAATCTGGCGCGGCAACCAGTGGCGTGACCAGCTTCAAGGAAGCCATGAAGCTCAATGACGACCGTTTTCTGGACGTGGTGCACGAGCCGTGGTGGGGCGATCCAACCGCGGTCATGACGACCATCTTCCCGAGCCTCATCATCCAGCAGCAGGTCAATTCTCTGTCAACCCGGCACATCCAGCCCAACGGCCCCCTGAGCTTTGATTTTGTCTGGACGCACTTTGGGTTTGAGGACGACTCCCCCGAGATGCAGCGGCGCCGCCTGCGCCAGGCCAACCTCTTCGGCCCAGCCGGTTTTGTCTCTGCCGATGACGGCGAGGTTATCGAGTTCAGCCAGGACAGCTTTTCAGCCAACCGGGCGGGCAACAAAAGCACGATTGCCGAGCTGGGCGGCAAGACGGCCGAAGACACTGACCACATGGTGACCGAAACCCTGATTCGCGGCATGTACGCCTATTGGCGCGAGGTGATGGACGTATGAACGCGGTTGCCAAACCAAAGCTGGCCGCAGACGACTACATCAGTCTGTTGCTCTTCTACCAGGCCTACGCAGAAGCCCTGGATTCAGGCCAGTGGGACGATTGGCCCGCCTTTTTCACCGTCGAGTGTGTCTACAAAGTACAGCCGCGGGAAAACTTCGACCAAAAACTGCCCCTTGCCACCATCGCGTTTGAAAGCCAGGGCATGCTTAAAGACCGGGTTTACTGCATTCGCGAGACCCTGTATTACGAGCCCTACTACCAGCGCCATGTCGTCGGTGCGCCCGTGGTGACGTCGGTCGATGGCGACACGGTGAACGCCCATGCCAGCTATGCGGTGTTCAGAACCAAACCGGACGAAGTTACACACGTCTACAACGTTGGGCGCTACATCGACCACCTCGTGCGCGATCCGGCGTCTACCCATGGCTGGCTGCTGAAAAGCCGAATTTGCGTGTTTGACAGCGATTTGATCCTCAACTCTATGATTTACCCCATCTAGCCAAACCGGTTAAATCACTAAAATCCTTGAAGTGTCCAACGAAACCTTGGGTTCATGCATCAATCTGCATATTCGTTAAAATTTTCGCCGAAATTTCACAATATCTGCAATATACTTCATCTTATTAAACAATCGAAGGAGACATTATGAGTACTCGCCGCCTGGTTTTGACCCGTTCTGCCGCCGTCATTGGCGCTGCCTCCACGGGCCTGTTGCTGCCAGAAATCGCCCGCGCCCAAAGCAATAAAGTGCGTGTTGGCCTTATGCTCCCTTATACCGGTACGTTTGCCCAGCTGGGAGTGGCCATTGAAAATGGCTTTCGCATGGCGATTGCCGAGCAAGGCGGCAAGCTCGGTGGCCGCGAGATCGAATACTTCAAG
This sequence comes from Rhodoferax sp., assembly GCA_031360805.1. Taxonomy (GTDB): domain Bacteria; phylum Pseudomonadota; class Gammaproteobacteria; order Burkholderiales; family Burkholderiaceae_C; genus JANYCG01. The sequence goes on along the minus strand of JANMCB010000007.1, from coordinate 552 downwards.
GTGGACGACGAGTCCGAGCCGTCCAAGGGCATTGAAAACGCCAACAAACTGGTGCAGCGCGACAAGGTGGATGTGCTCGTCGGCACGGTGCATTCCGGGGTTCAAATGGGCATCCATAAAGTCGCCCGTGACTCCGGTGTTCTCAGCCTGATCCCGAACGCGGGCGTCCACGCGGCCACGCGCAGCCAGTGCGCCCCCAACGTGTACCGCACCAGCTTCACCAATTCGCAACCGACCCGCGCGCTGGGCCAGGCCATGATCGCCAAAGGGCACAAAAAGGCCGTCTGGATCACCTGGAAGTATGCGGCAGGCGACGAAGCCTTCGAAGGCTTCAAGGAAAGCTATACCGCAGCGGGCGGCACCATTGTCAAAGAACTCGGCCTGCCCTTTCCAAACGTCGAGTTTCAGGCGCTGCTGACTGAAATCGCTGCCATCAAACCCGACGCGGTGGCGTGCTTCTTTGCAGGTGGCGGTGCCGCCAAGTTCATTCGCGACTACGCAGCCGCTGGTTTGAAAGACAAGATTCCGCTGTACGGCTCGGGCTTCCTGACC
>JANMCB010000544.1:0-5287 GCA_031360805.1 Rhodoferax sp. | reverse complement strand
ACATCTTTGAAAACTTCAGTCAGGCTGCGCTGAGTCTTGCTCTTGACACTGGCCCCAAAACCGATCCCTGAAGCTTCGGTGCGGTTGTCAATGACCTTTTCAAGCCCCGAGAAAGCGCCACCACATATGAACAGGATATTGGTAGTGTCGATCTGGACAAAGTCCTGATTGGGGTGCTTGCGTCCGCCTTGCGGGGGCACGCTGGCCATGGTTCCTTCGATCAGCTTCAGCAATGCCTGCTGAACGCCCTCGCCAGACACGTCACGTGTAATGGATGGATTGTCGGATTTGCGGGAGATCTTGTCGATTTCATCGATGTAGACAATACCACGCTGCGCCCGTTCAACCTCATAGTTGCAGCTCTGCAGCAGCTTCAGGACAATGTTCTCAACGTCCTCCCCGACGTAACCAGCCTCAGTTAGCGTGGTGGCATCGGCCATGACAAACGGCACATCAAGCATTCGTGCCAGCGTCTGTGCCAGCAAGGTTTTCCCCGACCCGGTCGGGCCGATCAAAAGAATGTTGCTCTTGGCCAGTTCAACGTCATCTTTTTTGGCCTTTTCCTTGTGCCGCAGACGCTTGTAATGGTTGTAGACGGCCACAGCAAGGGTTCGCTTGGCTGGGTCCTGGCCAATCACGTAATTGTCAAGATTCGCCTTGATCTCGGCAGGCGTTGGCAGGTCTCCCTTTGCGTCCCGCGCATCAACTGTTGCAGGCAATTCGTCGCGAATTATTTCATTGCAAAGGTCAATGCATTCATCGCAAACGAAGACAGACGGCCCGGCAATCAGCTTCTTGACCTCATGCTGACTCTTTCCGCAAAACGAGCAGTAAAGTGTCTTTTCGCTAGAAGCGCCCTTTTTCTCTGCCATGCTGAATATGCCCTTAACCTGACGATTGTCAGGAGTTACCGAATTTTACCCAAATCAAAAGCCCGCACCTGCACCGCGCTACTCAGGCAGGAATGGGAAGCTTGCAACCCCCCTGCTGAATTCAGCCGCGTTTCGAAATAACCTGATCGATCAGGCCATACTCTTTGGATTCATCTGCCGACATGTAGTAATCACGGTCGGTATCTCTGGCAATTCTTTCCAGAGGTTGTCCAGTGCGTTCTGCCAGTATCTTGTTCAATTGTTCCCGTGTTTTCAATATTTCCCGCGCTTGAATTTCAATTTCAGTCGCCTGCCCCTGGCTTCCGCCCGATGGCTGATGGATCATGATTTTGGAGTTGGGCAATGAGAAACGCTTGCCTTTGGCACCGGCGGCCAGCAAAAACGCACCCATACTGGCTGCAAAGCCGGTGCATAGCGTCGAAACATCAGGCTTGATGAAGTTCATGGTGTCAAACACTGCCATCCCCGCAGAGACCGACCCGCCAGGGGAATTGATATAGAAAGAAATATCCTTGTCAGGGTTTTCACTTTCCAGAAACAACAACTGCGCCACGACAAGGTTGGCGGTCTGATCATTGACCGGACCCACCAGAAAAATAACCCGCTCCTTGAGCAACCGCGAATAGATGTCGTAAGAGCGCTCGCCACGGCCCGACTGCTCGATCACCATGGGCACCATGCCAAGGCCCTGAGTCTCAAACCCGCTGTTTTGTGTATTCATCATGCACTTTCAAATATGTCGGCAAATATGTCGGTAATGTACCGAAAACCATGATCAAAGTAGAACCTTCATGAAAATGGGGCCTGATCACGGGACTGCAAGTCCCGCGCAAGCCCCAAAAAGACCTCTAACGTCAGGTCAACCGGTATTGATCAGCCCTGTCCCATCAACTCGTCGAATGAAATTGTCTTCTCGGAGATCTTGGCCTTGGCGAGGATGAACTCAGTCACATTGTTTTCTATCACAATTGACTCAACTTCGGACATGCGCTTGTTATCGCCGTAGTACCAGCGGACCACGTCAGCGGGTTTCTCATAGCTTGCCGCCAATTCATCGATATGCGACTTCACCTGCTCGGCCTTCGCCTGCAAATCATTGGCGCGCACCAATTCTGCGACGGCCAGCCCCAAACGAACCCGCCGTTCGGCCTGGGGGCGGAACAGGTCCTCGGGGATCGGCGCCTTGTCGAAATCCTTGACGCCACGCTGCTTCAGGTCAGCCCGCGCGCCTTCAACAAGGCGTTCAACTTCAGCTTGAACGGTTGCATTGGGCAAGTCCAGTTCTGCCTTTGAAATCAAGGCATCCATTGCGGCCTGCTTGTTTCGTGACATCAGGCGAAACTTCACTTCGCGCTCGAGGTTCTTCTTGATGTCGGCGCGCAGTCCTGCAACATTGGCATCGGCGATTCCGAGAGACTTGGCCAGGGCTTCATTGACCTCGGGCAGGTGCGCTGCTTCAATTTTCTTGACGGTCACCATGAAATCGGCAGTTTTTCCGGCGACTTCCTTGCCGTGATAATCTGGCGGGAAGGGCATCTGAAAAGTCTTGCTTTCACCGATCTTCATGCCGTGCACTGCGAGTTCAAACTCCTTGAGCATTTGGCCATCGCCCACAATGAACTGGAAGTCGTCAGCCTTGCCGCCCTGAAATGGCTCGCCATCGACCTTGCCTTCAAAGTCGACCATCACCCGGTCACCATCCTGAGCCGCCGCATCGTGCGCGCGCTGCGAGAATGTGCGGCGCTGCTTGCGCAGGATATCAAGGGTCTTGTCGATTGCCCCATCGGTCACTTCAGAGGCAAGGCGCTCGACCTCGGCAGATCCAAGGTCGGCAATTTTCACTTCAGGAAAAACTTCAAACACGGCGTCAAAGGCCATTTCTCCGGCTGGCGCACTGCTGCTTTCCGTAATGCGGGGCTGGCCGGCAACACGCAGCTTGGCCTCATTCGCCGCATTGGAAAATGCCTCGCCCACCTTGTCGTTCATGACTTCATAGTGCACGGAGTAGCCATAGCGCTGGGTCACCACGTTCATTGGAACCTTTCCGGGGCGAAAGCCGTCCATCTTCACGGTCCGGGCGAGGCGCTTCAAGCGGGATTCCACTTCAGACTGGATGGTGCCAACGGGCAAAGTCAGCGTCATTTTTCGCTCGAGCTTCTCAAGGGTTTCAACAGTAACGGACATCATCATTCTCCTAAAGGTTTGGGACGCCATGCGTTGCATGTCAACGAATGCCGTCTGCTATTTCTCAAATAAGTGGTGCGCGGGGCGGGACTCGAACCCGCACAGTGTTGCCACCGTCAGGACCTAAACCTGGTGCGTCTACCAATTTCGCCACCCGCGCTTCAAATCGTTCACGGCCAATCAATGGGATCGACCCGTGAAATTGGTCAGCCTTCCATTTTAACCTGCGCCGTGACGCCCTATCGCCTGACCCTGAACCAGGCCGCGTACATGGCCGGCAAGGCAAGCAGCGTGAGCACGGTCGCGACGATCAGCCCGCCCATGATGGCGACCGCCATAGGTCCCCAAAAAACCGAGCGGGACAGGGGAATCATTGCCAATACCGCCGCGGCCGCGGTCAAAACGATCGGTCGAAGCCGTCGAACGGCACTTTCGACAATCGCATCCCATGTGGGGACGCCCGCCGCCCGGTCTTGCTCGATCTGGTCAATCAGGATGACCGAGTTGCGCTGGATCATGCCCATCAGTGCAATCACGCCCAACAGTGCGACGAACCCGAAAGGCCGGTCCAACAACAACAACGCACCGGCAACACCCGCTATGCCCATCGGCCCTGTCAGGAACACCAGCACTGCGCGGCTGAAACTGTGCAATTGAAGCATTAGCAGTGTGAAGGTAATGAACAGCATGATGGGCACACCTGCCGCGATCGACGCAGATCCCTTGCTGCTTTCTTCGACAGCACCCGCAACCTCGATTCGATAGCCGGCAAAACCGTCCTGCAGCCATTTGGCCTCCAGCGCCTTCAGCTGGGGCAAGAGTTCAGTGGTCACGGTTGCGCCCTGCAGTCCCTCTGCAATATCGCCTTGCACGGTAATGGCGTAGTCGCGGTTTTCCCGCCAAAGTACGCCAGGCTCCCATCCAAAGATGGGTTTGGCAATTTGCATCAGTGGAATGGTGCGTCCTGAGGCGGTCGGCAAATAGGCGTTGGCCAGATCGGTAATGGCGTTTCGTTCGTCTGCTGGCTGGCGCATGACGATGTCGATCAGCTTCTCGCCCTCCCGGAACTGGCCCACCGTGGTACCGGCCAAAATCACTTTCGAAGCCTGCGCAATGGACTGGCTGGTCACGCCCAGGGCACGGGCTTTGGACTGATCGACTTCAAGGCGTAGCACCTTGACAAATTCGTTCCAGTTGTCGTTCACACCCCGCATATTGGGACTGGCCGCCACAATGGCTTTGACCTCGTCTGCGCGCTGGCGCAGCACTGCCGGATTCACACCAATCACCCGAAACTGAACCGGGTAAGCGACCGGCGGGCCATTTGGCAAAACCTTGACGCGGCCACGCAGCTCAGGAAAATCCTGGGCCAACAGGCCGGGCAGCTTCACCCTGAGTGCTTCCCGGACCTTGAGATCCCTGGGCAGGATGATGAACTGCGACACGTTGGACTGCGGAAATATCACGTCAAGTGGCAGGTAGAACCTTGGCACCCCGGAGCCCACCCAGGTGCTGACGCTGGTGATTCCCTCTTCCTGAATCAGCCGTGCCTCCAGCCGTTTGGCAGTGGCCTCGTTCGCGGCAAACGATGTCCCTTCCGGAAACCAGATGTCCAGCAACACTTCCGGGCGGCTGGAGTCAGGGAAAAACTGCTGCTGGACCCGACCCATGCCAACGATGCCCAGTGCAAACGTCAACACCATGAGGCCAATGGTGATCCAGCGGTACTTGACGCACCAGTTGACCGTTTTGCGAAAAACGTTGTAGAAACTGCTGTCAAAACTCTCGTGCGGGTGCGACTCCAGCGCGGCAGGGGCTGTATGGGCCTGCCCGGCCATGTTGAAACGCACAGTCTTGTCGTAAGCCGGTGAACCGCGCGGCGCCACCACCACAGCTCCTTCAAGCGGCGGCAACATCTTGACGTGCGACGGTGTTTTGAGAAACACCGTTCCCAGGTACGGCACAAAGTAGACCGACACAATCCAGCTCAGAACCAGCGCCAATACCGTGACCGCGAAAATGGCAAAGGTGTATTCGCCCGTGACAGATTTTGCAAGTCCGATGGGCAAGAAACCGGCGGCAGTGATCAGCGTGCCGGTCAGCATCGGCATGGCCGTAATTTCATAGGCAAAGGTGGCGGCGCGCACTTTGTCGTAGCCCTCCTCCATCTTGCGCACCATCATCTCCACCGCAATGATTGCGTCGTCCAC
>JANMCB010000535.1:0-7710 GCA_031360805.1 Rhodoferax sp. | reverse complement strand
AGCTTCATCGTGTGCCCCTGGTCCAGGCGTTCGCGCCATTGCCGCACGCCGCCAATCAGGCCATTGAGCAGCAGCACGACACCCAGCAAAATCAACCCAAGGGCCAGTGCCAGCGGCAAGTCTCCCTTGCTGGTTTCCAATGCAATGGCCGTCGTCATGACGCGGGTGAAACCGTCGATATTGCCGCCTACGATCATCACTGCGCCAACTTCGGAGATTGCTCGCCCGAACGATGCGATCAGCACTGTGAGCAAGGCATAACGTTCATCCCACGCCAGAATGAGGCTACGCATCAACAGCCCGGCTCCCAGGGACTGAATTTGCTCACCGTGGCGGTTTTGCGCGTCTTCCACGCACTGGCGTGTGAGCGCCGTGACCACCGGAAACACCAGCAAGGCCTGCGCCAACACCATTGCCTTGAAACTGAAAAGCCAGCCCAAGAACCCGAGCGGCCCCGAGCGCGACAATAGCAAATAGACCACAAGGCCAACGACCACGGACGGTACGGCCAGAAAGGTGTTGAGCAAATTCAGCACGGCGGCGCGACCGGTGAATCGAACGGCGCCCAGCCACGCACCCGCCACCAGGCCCACGCTGCACGCAAGCAGGCACGCACAAGCGCTCACAGAAAGGGAGCGCATCACAATGGCCAGCAAACCAGCATCTGCGCTGGCAATGAGTTCAAGCGCAGTTGAGGCGCTCTCGGAAAAAGTTGTCACTTCGGTTATCGTAGGCAAACCTCAATTCCCCGGCAATATGAATCACCGTGCATAGGCTCCAGCTCCACTACACCCTCTCACCCGACAGCAGCCCGGCTCTGGTGCGAAACCCGCTTATTGACTTGTTGCAGGCCGTGGCACAAGCGGGCTCCATTTCCGCAGCAGCGCGCGCGATGAAACTGTCTTATCGCCACGTCTGGGGCGAGCTCAAGCGATGGGAGAACCTGCTGGGCCATGAACTCATCATCTGGGAGAAGGGCCAGTCAGCCCGACTGACCGAATTTGCCAACAAGTTGATGTGGGCTGAAGCTCAGGCTCAAGCGCGCCTTGCACCGCAAATTGAGGCGCTGCGCAACGAACTGGAACGCACTTTTGCGGTGGCATTTGACGACGGCGCGCACATGGTCACGCTGTACGCCAGCCACGATGAGGCACTTTTGCACCTGCGAGAGTGGGCGCTTCACCTGCCTGCGGGCCCGCTGCACCTGGACATTCGTTTCACGGGCAGTGTCGATGCCATTCGCGCCCTCAATGAAGGGCGCTGCGTCATGGCCGGATTCCATACCCATTCGCAGCCTGCGCCTGACTCACTGGCAGCGGCTGCCTATAAGCCACTTCTGCAGCCTGGACTGCACAAGATCATTGGCTTTGCAACCCGGATGCAGGGCCTGATCGTGGCCAACGGCAACCCGCTTGATTTAAAAAGCCTGGATGACGTGCATCGCCTTGGCTTGCGCTGGGCGAACCGTGCCTTGGGCACCGGGACTCGGGTTTTGCTGGACGAAATGCTTCGCCAAAACGGGCTGGTACCGGCGGACCTGACCGGCTACGAGCACACCGAACCCTCCCACACAGCAGTGGCACAGGCCGTGGCCAGTGGGTCAGCCGACGCCGGTTTGGGCATCGAGGCCGCAGCCCGTGGCAGAGGATTGGGCTTTGTGCCGCTGATGCAGGAACACTACCACCTTGTTTGCCTCAAGTCCGCCTTGCAATTGCCCGGCATTGCGGCTCTGCGCGAACTTTTGCAGAGCGCCGAATGGCAACAAAAACTCGGAGCGATCCCGGGCTACGAGGCCCATGAAAGTGGCGAAGTGGTGTCACTCAGGCAGCGCTTGCCCTGGTGGGAGTTCAAGCGGGGACGCCGCAAACAGCCGTCTTTCCGTGATCGATTGCTGAAATAACACCCGGCGCACTTGATTGCGCACCTGCTTGCGCGTCACCTCCGTCGCCAAACCACGCAGCCGTAGTTCACAATTCGCAGGACCTGAACCCGCAAAACATCTCGTCGCGTTCGGGCAGACTGAACTGGCGAAACTTGGGTGACTTCATGCGCGCGCGGGTGGCAAAGGAGGCGCCGCGAAGCACTTTGTGGGTGCCAAACGCGGGCTCGCAATACGCCTGCCAGGGGCCCACCTTGAAACCGGGGTAGCCCCGCAAGGTGGTGCCAGTCCACTCCCAAACATCGCCCCACCTGAAGCCGCGACGCGCCGATGTGTGTGCGGCGACTTCCCATTCCACCTCGGCCGGCAGCCGTCGCCCGGCCCAACGACACCAGGCGTCGGCCTCCCACCACGTGACGTGGGTCGCAGGCTGGCTCCCCAGCATGCGCATCGGCCGGCCAAAGCGCGTCTGCATCACGGCGCCACTGGCCACGCCAATCTGGTCTACATAGCGCGGGCCGCGGCGGCCTTCGTCAGCGGCCCTGTCGACGAGCCACTTCCACCCGTCGGGGTGCCAAATTTCCTGGCGGTCGTAGCCGCCGTCATCCACAAACTCCACAAACTGTGCCCAGGTGACCGGCTGCGCGTCAATTTCAAATTGCGGGACAGCGACCTCATACGCCGGGCACTCGTTGTCAAATGCGAACCCTTCAGAGTCATCGCGGCCCAAGCGCCAGCGCACTGCAGGCACCAGCACCGGCTCGCGCGTCGCGACCGGGCCGGGCATGGGCAACTGAAGTGGCGCGCCGCAGGTTTGCGCCAGCACGATCAATGCTTCGCCTTGCATGTCTTCGTGGCACAAGGCAAGGCGGTAAAAGTACAGGGACCTGTCGTCCTGCGGTGCTTTTTCGAGCAGTTCCAGCGTGGCCTCCAGCGTGTCCAGCAGGTACCCACGGGTCGCGACCGCGTCAGGCGATTCGAGCGCCCAGCGGTTTTGGGCCTGGGTCTGGGCGGGGTTCCACCAGAAATCGGCACGCGGCTCAATGGACGCCAGGCGCAGCACCTGCGGCTCGCAACCCGTGCCCAAGTCGCGCTGCAGGTTGCGGCCAATCCACCACTCCTGAAACCAGCCGGTGTGCCCGAGCGTCCATAGCGGTGGATTCAGGCCGGCTTTTGCAGGCAGGCTGCTGTCAACCCATTGCCCTGACCGATTCGCAAGGTCGCCCAGCGCCGTTTCGAGTTGGGTGATGAGATGCAGCGTGTGATTGCGGGCATCCATCAACGCCAGCGACAGCACTTCGCGCCCGCCGTGGCGAATCTCGAGGGAATCAATACTGATGGGCTTCGTGTCTTGCATCATGGCTGGATTAAATCATGGGTTTGGCTGGTCCTGGCTCCACCCGCCACCGGCAAGATTACTAAGGGAAATCACCCGGCGAGCCGACCCTATCTCTTTCTACAATTCTGCGTGGAAACAGGCCATAACCACGGCCAGCAAGCCGCACCATTTCAACGCTTTTTATCACCGGAGAATATTTTATGGATCGTCGTTACGTCATCAAAAATACAGGTCTGGCCGGCATTCTTGCCGCTGGCGTCTCGCCTGCGGTCGTGCATGCGCAGGCCAACGTGCGCTGGCGCCTGACCTCCAGCTTCCCCAAGTCACTTGACACCCTGTTCGGCGTCTGCGACGTATTTGCAAAAAAAGTCAGCGACATGACTGGCGGCAAGTTTCAGATTTCCACCCATGCCGCCGGTGAGATTGTTCCCGCGTTTGGCACTGTGGATGCGCTGCAGCAAGGCACGGTCGAGGCGGCCAACACGGCACCCTACTACTACTTCGGCAAAGACCCGACATTCGCCATCGGGTGCGCAATCCCCTTTGGCCTCAATAGCCGCCAGATGACAGCCTGGATGTACGAAGGCAATGGCCTGAAATTGATGCGCGAGTTCTACAGCAACTACAACATCATCAGCTTCCCGATGGGCAACACCGGCGCCCAAATGGGCGGATGGTTCCGTAAGCCGATCAATTCCATTGCTGACATCAAGGGCTTGAAGTTCCGCACCGGCGGCTTCAGCGGCGTCATCTGGGAGCGCATCGGCGGCGTGGCGGCCAACATTCCAGGCGGCGAAATCTATGCAGCCCTGGAAAAAGGCACCATTGACGCGGCCGAGTGGGTCGGCCCCTATGATGACCAAAAACTGGGCTTCAACAAGATCGCCCAGAACTACGCCTACCCTGGCTACTGGGAAGGTGGCCCGCAGCTTGACTTGCACGTCAACACCAAGGCCTACGAGGCACTCTCTCCTGAGTACAAGGCGATTGTTTCAGCAGCATCCGCCTACGCCCACATCGACATGCAGGCCAAATACGACGCGCGCAACAGCACTGCGCTCAAGCAGTTGGTGGCTGGCGGCACCAAGCTGTTCCGTTTCCCCAAAGACTTGATGGACGGCGCGTTCAAAGCTTCCATGGACACTTACTCCGAGTTGTCGGCCAAAAACCCTGCCTGGAAGAAAGTCTATGAAGACTACAGCACCTTCCGCCGTGACGCCAACCTGTGGTTCCGCTTCACTGAAGCGGCGTTTGACGACTACATGCAAGCCGCCAAGCTGTAAACCAGGCGCTGGCCCCATGAAAAAGCCCCGCGAAAGCGGGGCTTTTTTTATATCCTCCCCAGAACCGCTGTCCTGGGGGCAAGGTCATAGGTCCAAAGGTGCCTACTTCTTTTTGTCCTGCTCAAGGGCGCGTTTCACGGCTTCCATCGGGTCCTCGGCCTTGTCTTCGGCGGGTGTTGGTTTCAAGTCGCCTCCCGCCGCCGCGTCATTTGGCGCCGGCCCTGCGGCCCCCTTCTTCTCCGTCCCATACCCCCTGCCGCCGTGCATCTTCTGGATGTCGTCGCCGGCCTGGTTGATATCCAGCACTTTCTCTTTGTCCAGGAAAATCGTCACCGACTCCGGGACGAAAATCACTACCGCGACCAGGATCAATTGCAGCAAGATGAAAGGGATGGAGCCGAGGTAAATGTCCTTGGACTCCACCTTGCGCGGCAACGAGCCGTTTTTGTGCAGCGTGTCGGCGATGCCGCGCAGGTAGAACAGCGCGAAGCCAAAAGGCGGATGCATGAAGCTGGTCTGCATGTTCACGCAGATCATCACGCCAAACCAGATCAGGTCAATGCCAAGCTTGGCGGCCACCGGCGCGAGGAACGGGATGATGATGAAGGCGATCTCGAAGAAGTCGAGGAAGAACGCGAGGAAAAAGATGAAGATGTTGACGGCGATCAAAAAGCCGATCTGCCCGCCCGGCAGGCCGGACAACATGTGTTCGATCCAGATGCCGCCATCAACGCCCTGGAACACCAGCGAAAACACGCGTGACCCGATCAGGATGTAGACCACCATCGCGGTGAGCCGCATGGTGCCGACCATGGCCTGGCGCGTCAGATCCCACGTCAGGCGTTTGCTCATCCAGGCCAGCAAAAACGCTCCCATGGCGCCCATGGCTCCGGCTTCGGTGGGTGTGGCAACGGCGGTGTTCAGGCCCGGCAGGCCGCCCATGCTGCCCAGCACCGTGAAGATGAGGATGGCCGACGGCACAATCCCTTTGAGGCATTTGCGGTACAACGGCCAGCCATTGAGCTCGCGCGACTCCTTGGGCACGCCAGGCAAGGCGTCCGGCTTGAAGCGAGTCAGCGCAAAGGTGTAGGCGGCAAACAGCAACACTTGCAGAATCGACGGGCCCCACGCGCCCTTGTACATGTCGCCCACCGATTTGCCCAGTTGGTCGGCCAGCACGATCAAAACGAGGGACGGCGGCACCAGCTGCGTGATGGTGCCCGAGGCCGCCAGCACGCCAGTGGCGTAGCGAATGTTGTAGTTCCAGCGCATCATCACTGGCAGCGAAATCATGGCCATGGCGATCACCTGCCCAGCCACCGTGCCGGTGATGGCGCCCAGGATGAAGCCGACGATGATGACCGAATACCCCAGCCCGCCCTTGACGGTGCCAAACATCTGGCCCATGGAGTCGAGCATGTCTTCGGCCAGGCCGCAGCGCTCCAAAATGGTGCCCATCAGCGTGAAAAACGGGATGGCCAGCAGCAGGTCATTCGACAAAATGCCAAACACATTGAGCGGCAAGGCCGACATGAAGGACTGGGGGAACCATCCCATGTAAACCGCGAAATAGCCGCTTCCCAGGCCCAGCGCCGCCAGCGAAAACGCCACCGGGAAACCGATCAGCATGATGATGATCAGCCCCGCGAACATCATCGGGGCGAATTCTTGCATCGTCATTGCAGGGGCCTTTCGTAGTGGAAGTCGCCTTCGTATTGATGTGTCAGCCACGCGAAGCGTTTGATGATCTCGGACAACCCTTGCAGCAATATCAGCGCAAAGCCCATTGGCAACAACAGCATCACCGGCCAACGGATCAGCCCGCCCGCGTTGCTGGACATTTCGCCGCTCTGAAACATCTTGACGAACAATGGCCACGAGTAATACAGCATGACCGACATTGACAGCATCAAGAAGAAGATGAACCCCAGCAAGTCCACAATTGCCTGGCCGCGCCCGCCGTACAGGCCATACAGCACGTCCACCCGCACGTGCTCGTTCACCCGCAGGACCTGGCTGGCACCCAGCATCACCACCCCTGCGAACAGATACCATTGGATTTCGGTGAAACCGTTGGAGCTGTAATTAAAGGTGTAACGCACGATAGCGTTCAACGCGCTGATGCCGCAAGACAACAGCACCGCCCAAATGGCGACCACGGCGAACTTGTCGTTCAGCCAATCGATGCCGCGCGACAAGGACAACAAAGATTTCATGTGGAACTCCCGAGGCTTCGCAACCCAACCTGTTTCAGCAGGCAGCAAGATTTGAATGACTTTGACATGCAAGCGAGGTTAACCGCTCTGCCCGGCTAAACCGCCAGCAACCCGCCGAATCAGCTAATGGATAACCCTGAATTTTTCACATTGAAAAACAAAAAACGGATTGTTGACCTGTATTGGGGCTTGCCCTGGCGCCTTCGGTGCACGGGCATCAGTGCCAAAGTCTGCGGCAAAGGCACAAGTGTGTTTAGATGGGATCCGCCATGCCGTTGCAGATTCGACGGGCCACCGCGTCGATTCTCAGTGGTCAGTCGCAGCGGCTTAAATCAATTTCTAGGCAACGGCCTTCAATGCGGGCCGCATATGCTCTGCAGCCGCTGGAAAGCGCTTGGCGATGGCGGCCTGAATGCCCGGCGCGTCGAGCCCCTGCAGCGCCATCAGCTTAGCCGGGTCACCGTGCTCGATAAAAGTGTCGGGCAGGCCCAATTGCAAAACGGGCTTCAAGACACCCGCTGCATGCAGCGCCTCCATCACTGCGCTACCCGCGCCGCCCATGACGGCAGCGTCTTCCACGGTGACAAGTGACTCATGCAACGCGGCCACTTTGAGCAGCAGCTCCACATCCAGTGGCTTGGCCCAGCGCATGTTGACCACGGTGGCATTGAGGGCTTCAGCGGCCTGCAGCGCCGGGTACAGCAAGGTTCCGAAGGCGAAAATCGCAATGCGCTTGTTTTGACCGTGGGCTTCGCGGCGGATCTCGCCTTTGCCAAACGGCAGTGCGTCCAGACCGCTTTGCAGGGCAGTGCCGACACCTGCTCCACGCGGGTAACGCACCGCGACGGGGTGGTTTTGCGCGTATGCGCTGGACAGCAGGCCACGGCATTCGGCCTCGTCTGCGGGGCACGCGATGCTCATGTTGGGAATGCAGCGCAAAAAGGCAATGTCGTAGGCGCCGGCGTGGGTGGCGCCATCTGCACCGACCAGGCC
>JANMCB010000531.1:0-7204 GCA_031360805.1 Rhodoferax sp. | reverse complement strand
CAAGGGGTGTTCACTGCCGCTTTGCAAACTGGCCGCCGCCTGCAGCAACTCAGTTTCATCCATGCCTGGCGCCGGCAGCAATTCGGTCAACTTGGGCCGCCCCACGGTCAGCGTGCCGGTCTTGTCAAACGCCACCACATCCACCTTGTGGGCCAATTCCAGCGCCTGCGCGTCCTTGATCAAGATGCCGTATTTCGCCGCAACCCCCGTGCCCGCCATGATGGCGGTCGGCGTGGCCAGCCCCAATGCGCACGGGCAGGCAATCACCAGCACGGCCACGGCGTGAATCAGCGCCATCTCGAACGGGTGGCCCGTCAACCACCAGGCCAACACGGTGATCAACGCAATCACCAGCACTACGGGCACGAACACGGCGCTGACCTGGTCCACCAGGCGCTGGATCGGTGCTTTAGCGGCCTGCGCGTCTTCCACCAGGCGGATGATGCTGGCCAGCACGGTGTCCACGCCGACCGCGCGCACTTGCATCACAACCCGGCCGTCGCCGTTGATGGAGCCACCGGTGAGCCGCGTCGCCGGATCGTTCTGGGCAACGTCGCCCTGCGTCAGTGCGTGTTTTTCGACCGGCAGGGGCTCGCCAGTCAACATGGATTCGTCCACCTGCGTGCTGCCCTCCAGCAGCGTGCCATCGACGGGAAAGCGCTCCCCGGGCTTGACGGCCAGCCGGTCGCCCACCAAGATCTCGGAGACAGGGACCTCGGTTTCGCCCTCTGGCCCGATCAGGTGCGCAATGTCCGGGCGCAGCGCATGCAAGGCGCGAATCGCCGAGGTGGTTTGCCGCTTGGCCCGCGCCTCCAGCCACTTGCCCAGCAGCACCAGCGTGATGACCACTGCCGAGCCTTCAAAGTAGAGGTGAACCATGGTGTCGGGCTCTGCGGTCAGCCACAGCCACATCGACAACGCCCAGCCCGCCGTGGTGCCAATCGCCACCAGCAGATCCATGTTGCCGGTGAGTGATTTGAGCGCGCTCCAGCCGGCCTTGTAAAACCGCGCGCCCAAAATGAACTGCACCGGTGTTGCCAGCAGAAACTGCCACAGCGCGGGCAGCATCCAGTGTTTACCGAACAGATCAGCCAGCATCGGCAATATCAACGGCGCCGACAACGCCAGCCCGATGCCCACCGGCATGAAACCCGCCCAGGGCGAGGCGTCGGGCGCGTCCATGGCGGCATCGGCCACGCGGGGCTCGTAGCCGGCATCGCGCACCGCACGGCGCAGACGTGCTTCCACCTCTTGCGGGCGCAAGCGTGCTTCCATCTGATCTGCCGGCGCGAACGCTATGCGCGCCGATTCGGTGGCCAGATTCACGTTCGCGCTTTGCACACCAGGTACTTTTTTCAGGGCCTTTTCCACGCGCGACACGCAGGACGCGCAGGTCATGCCGCCGATGCCAATGTCGATGGAACTGGGTACTTGGTCAGGTGTGGACGTGTGATTCGTCGTGTCTGCCGCCGCAGGCACGGTTGAAATTGTCGAAGTTGCCATCATGTTCATAGCCTAATCCTTTCCCAAACCCTTGCTTGGGTCTTTGACTTAGATCAAGGCAGGCCTCTGCAATGCAACAACCCGGCTTCTGCCGGACAGAAGACCGCGCTATGCTTGAATCGAACCATCCACTGTCAGGAGCTTTGCCATGAATCAGACCACCTCCCACACCTTCAGTGTCACCGGAATGACCTGTGGCCACTGCGAAAAGGCCGTCACTCAGGCCGTGAAACAGCTCGACCCGCAGGCTGAAGTCAAAATTGACCGCGCCGCCAACAAAGTAGAGGTTGATTCAAGCCAGGCCCGAGACCTGCTGGCCAAGGCAATTGCCGAAGAGGGCTATGCGGTCACTTGAAGCCGCAGGTTCATTCCAGCCGCACACCGGTTTCCTTGACCACTTTGCCCCAGCGCTCAAGCTCCTGAACCATGTAGTCGGCCATCGCCTCGGGGGTTGAAGGCGAGACCTCCACGCCCGCATCAAACAGCGCCTTTTTGGTGTCTGGTGTCGCCATCAGCTTGGCGATTTCGCCGTTCAGCTTCAGCACCACCTCGCGCGGCGTACCGGCGGGTGCCAGCAGGGCCAGCCACACCGAAGCGTCATAACCGGCCACACCTGCTTCTTGCATCGTCGGAACATCCGGCAACTGCGGAATGCGTTTGGCAGTCGTCACGGCCAAGGCTTTCAAGCGGCCTTGCGGCACCTGCGCCAGTGCGTTGGGTACCCCGGCAAAGCTGCTTTCAACCACGCCGGCCACCAGGTCGGTGGCGGCACCGCTGCTGCCCCGGTAGGGCACGTGCTTCAAGGGCGCGCCGGTCATCTGCACAAACAGGCCGCCCATCAAATGCTGGGCACTGCCGTTGCCACTGGAGGCATAGTGAATCGTGTCCGGCGCGGCTTTGGCGAGCTTGATAAAGTCCTGCACGTTACTGGCCGCCACTTTGGGGTTGACCAGCAGCACATAAGGTGAATCGACCAGCTTGCTGACCACGGCAAAGCTCTTGATGGGGTCGTACGGCATGGTTTTGTAGATCCATGGGCTGATGACGTGCGTGCTGGACACCATGACCAGCGTGTACCCGTCCGGCGCGGCTTTCGCCACAAAATCGGTACCGATGGTGGAGCCCGCACCGGCCTTGTTTTCAATCACAAACTGCTGGCCCATGGCAAGCGAGAGCTTCTGGCCCAAAATGCGCGCGACAACGTCTGTGAAGCCGCCGGGCGCAAAGGGCACGATCAGTTTGACCGGCTTGTTGGGGTAGTTTGACGCCTGCGCCCTTGCCGTCAATGGCGCATACAACGTAGCGCCGGCAATCAGTGCGCAGGCAGCAAAATTCAGCATTGGTTTCATGGCGTCACCCCAAATAGGCCGGCTCTGGCATGGTGAAAAAACTGTGCAGAATCTGGTACACCATCATGTAATTCTTCTGCTGGAAACTGGCGTGCGAAATGCCTGCCATCACGCTGAACTGCTTGTTCATGTTGGGCAGCAGCTTGTAGAAGTCAATCAGGTCGTCCAGTGCTGCGATGCCGTCATGTTCCCCGCGCAGAATGATGGTCGGCGCCATGATTTTCTGCGGGTCCAGCAGCGGCAATCTGGAACACATGTCCACGTAGGTGCCGGTTGGCATGGAGTCGTCCAGCGTCAAAATCGCATCGGCAAAGGCCTCAACGGTGACGGCATCGGCCGTACCGGGGTGGTCGCGCTGGAAGATGCTGTGCACAAACGGCCGGTCAATCGGGCGGCGGTTTTTGGCCAGAAATTCGGGCAGTTTCTTTTTGCGCTGCTCAAGCGTGGGGCTGCCAACACCCGTCCAGACAAAGGCGTCCAGCGCCAGCTTGGCCACACGCTCGGGGTGGCGCTCGGCGAACAGGGCGGCCTTTAAAGCGCCGCTTGAAATACCGTAAAACAGCAGCGATTTCGCGCCCGACTGCTGCATCACGTAGTCGGTGCCCGCCACCAGGTCATCCGCACCGTTGCTGATGTCAAAGTTGATGTTGCGGTGTTTGTCGGAGCGGCCATAACCCTCGTTGTCCATTGTCCAGGTGTCAAAGCCCTGCGCGGCAAACCAGTCCATCGCCGACGAGAACGGGCGGCCGGGTACAGCCAGATCGAAGGTTGGTTGCGACGCCATGCTGGAGCCATGCACAAAGAAGATCGTGCCTTTCTTTGGCACTTTGGCAGATGCCCTTTTCTCCCACAGGAAGAGTTTGACGTCGCCGTCAGGCGTCGCCCGCTGGGTCCAATGTTCCACGCCGCCGGTCCACGTCACTTGGGTCATCTGTCACTCCTGTTTTGATGGGTTCAATGGTACTTTGCCAGACCGGTTTGATGCCCCGGCAAAATGAAAATCTCCCTTCCAGCTTCAGCCTTGCACCACCTCGCCATCCAGCGCCGCCAGCAGGTCTGGAATCAATTGCGACAGCTCGGCCGTGGCAATCAATGCGTCGGCATCAAAGCCGTCGTCCTTGCCTTTGCCACCCACGCTGGAGCCGCCACTGGCGCCCTCCAACACGACATCCAGAAACGCCACCTTCTTGATCAGCATCGCCTCTGTCAAGACGAAGGACACACGGCTGTTCCAGGTCATTGCAACGCGCGTGGGCTGCTTGCCGCTTTCAATGTGCGCCTGCACCTCCTTGATGTCCAGTGGATGGCGCGAATAGCGCACCACGGCCTTGCTTTCATCAGCCGCTTTGAGCTCGCACTCGCGGTCCACACTGAAGCCAGCGGGTGCTTCCTGCGTTGTCAGCCACTGTGCCATCGCCACGGCAGGCGACGTGGTGGTGTTGATCAGGGTGACCGTAAAGCCTTCCAGGCACTTCACCAGCATCGCCACCACTTCATCGGCGCGGGCGGTACTTGAAGCGTCGATCACCAGCCGCTTGGCAGCAGGGTCAATCCAGACTGCGACGGTGGACTGCTTGGTGAACGCCTGGGGCATCAACTCCCTGCGGAGGTCGTCCTTGATGTCTCGGGTCTCCTTTTTACCGGGTTTGCGCCCGGTGCTGGCTTCTATCTGCGCCACGCGGTTTTTGGCCTTGCGGGAAATCACGCTGCCGGGCAACACGCGGGCCTCGATCATCAGCTTCAAAATGAACTGGCCCGCCACCGTCTCGACCATCGGGCCGTGCGGCTCGCCACGCGGTTCGGTCCAGCCGATGGATTTCTCCTCGGACAGGCCACATTCGGCAAATCGCGCCTTGTCCAGCGCACCCTCCATGCTGGCCAGGGACTGGGCCCAGGCCGGGTTAATTGCATACACCATCACGTTTTTAAACACTTGCGCCTTTTTTGAGTTAACGAAACAATCACCAAACTTTACATGGCATTCACCCATGCACATTTGTCATTCACGCCCAGCACGCAAACTTCTTTTCAAGCTGATGCCATTTAGCGCCTCAGGCCTTTTCCCCAAAGGAACGCAACCATGACATCCGCAATCACCACCGCCCTGAAACCCTTGCTGCTGGTCGGCCTGATGGCCACCGCCAGCTTCGCATCCTTCGCGCAGACCACCCCGGCCAATCCGCCTGCGGGCCAGCCTGGTGCCCACCACGGCATGATGCACAAAGGCGACCATGACCCCGCCAAACGCCAGGCCAAAATGGCCCAGCGCCAAGCTGAGCTCAAGGCCAAATTGCAACTCAACGCCTCTCAGGAAGGCGCGTGGAATACCTTTGCTGCCAGCATGAAGCCGCCGGCCAGAACCGGGCAAGACCACGCAGCGATGCGCGCCGAGATGGAAAAACTCTCAACCCCCGAGCGCATCGACCGCATGAAGGCGCTGCGTGCCCAGCGCGATGCCGAAATGGACAAACGCGCCGAAGCGGCCAAAACCTTCTATGCGACGCTCAACGCTGATCAGAAGAAAGTGTTTGACGCCCAGCCCAAGCGCGGTGGGCGCGGTCATGGTGGCGGCCATGGCGGCGAGCATGGCCGAGGTTAGAGTGGCCTGACTCGCGGCGGCGTGGCTCTTCAGGCCAACAGCTTTTTCAGCTCGCCGCTGGCGATCAGCTTTTGCAGGTCATCGGCACCGCCCACCAGCGTGCCTTTGACAAATACCATGGGAAATGTGGGCCAGCCAGTCCACATTTTCAGCGCATTGCGCCGCCGCCAGGTGTTCAGGTAGTTGCCGTATTCAAGGTACTTGTACGGTATGGCCGCCTCGCCCAACAGTCCGCGCGCCTTCTTGGGCATCGGGTTCATGCCCATGCCAACCACCACGACAGCGTTGGCAGCCACGGCGGCCTGCACTTCTTTCACGATCGACTGCTCGTGGTTGCCGATTTTTTCGCGAATGGCCGGGTGAATGAGTGATTCGTCAAGGATGGCACGGGGCATTGAAGATTCCTGATTCAGTTAAAGGCGCATTATGCGTTTGCAGGCAAGGTCACCCCGTCCGTCCCCGTTCGCCTCCCCCTTCCCCTTAGCCAAATGGCCTCACGCCAATCAGCCAGCCGTGCAACACCAGCGCAAAAATCAGCCAGGCACCCACCCCCACCACCACGGTCACGGCTGTCGCACCCCCCGTCCCAGGCGGGTACTGCACGCCCTGTGCGCGGTCACGCCTGCGCGAGGCAATGAAGTTCCAGACCGCCCAGGCCAGAAAAGAGCCGAACAGGACAACGTGCGCCAGGTTGCCGTTGGCCAGCAAATGCGCAAAGGCCCACACCTTCACGCCCAGCACCATCGGGTGATGCACCCGCGCCTTGATGCTGTTGCCGGGTACATAGGCTGCCGCCAGCAACACGAATGAAATCAGCGTGAGCAACAGCGCCAGATGGCGCATGAACGTGGGCGGGCTCCACAACTGCACCGGCATCTGGCGGGCCTGGCCAAAACCCCACACCAGCAGCGCGAACCCAAGGAGCGAGATCACCGAGTAAACACCCTTGTAGGGGCCTTCGCCAAGGCGGGCGCGGGTTTGCGTGCGCCAGTCATCAGCCACCATGCGCACGGAATGCACACCCAGAAAAATTACCAGCCCCAGTATCAGATAGATCATTCAGTTCTCCTTTGAGTTTTGAGGCCGCGGCCAGTTGCAGCGGGTCTTTGGTCAGGGGGTTTTTATCGACAGGAACTGCTTGACCTCGGCCACGGTACGTACCGGGTCTTCTTCATGCGGCACATGGCCCAGCCCCGCCAGCATCACCAGCTTCGAGCCTGCAATATCGCGCGCAAAGGCATTGGCATTGTCTGGCGGAATCAGCCGGTCCTGGTCCCCCCACAGGATCAGCGTGGGCACCTTCAAGGTGCTGATCTTGGCGACGTCACTGGCATAGCCCTGCGCCAGCCGGTAGCCCAGCGCCTTTCGGTTGCCTGCGCTCAAGGTCATGTCCACATACCAGTCGACCAGGGCGGGCGTCACCCGGGCCGGGTCACCATACACACTGCGAACGCTGCTTTGCACGACGCCGCGCGGCAGCACATACTGCATCAAAGTTGGCCCACCCGGCAGGCTGGCCAAAATGAAACCAACGGGCACCGACGTGGGCTTGAGTGGATAGCCGCCAGAGTCCACCAAAATCAATTGGGTGACCCGCGTGGGTGCTGCCACGGCGGTCTCCCAGGCGACCTGCCCACCCAACGAGTTGCCGCCCAGCACAAAGCGCTGCAGGCCAAGCTTGTCCACCACAGCAGTCACAAACGTCACATAGGACGCAATCGAATAATCGTTCTGCGGGTTGGGCCCCGTCAGG
>JANMCB010000322.1:0-24565 GCA_031360805.1 Rhodoferax sp. | reverse complement strand
CCGATGCCAGCCATGAACTTTGGCAAGCCGATGCTCAGCAACGTCGAAGTCGGGGCGCCAAATCAGGGAAGCATACGCAAAGACCCACAGGTCGGAAGTGCCGCCCCACTCCTGATGCGCCTGCGCCAGCATGGGTGCAGGGTCTCGCAGGTGCGACGGAAAATTGGACATCTAACGACCTTTTTGCGGAAGGATGGAGATTCTTGCTATGGCGTCCAGGATTCTCGCTGAAGTGGACGGTAGCCAACCAGCGCCTGCTGGTGTGGAAAAGACAGCCATGCTGTTTGGCGCTGTAAAACCGGGTTGTAATTTGCGAGGCGCCAATCCGGCAACTTAGGGAGTACCATTCAACTTGTAATTAAGTTACCAACGCCTATGTCCACACACGCCACTATCGAAGCAATCACAGCGCAAATTCGTTCCAGGAGTCGAGCCACGCGCACGGATTACCTTGCCCAAGTGGAGGTGGCCGCCGCTCGAAAGCCGGGCGCTGAACGCATGGGTTGTGCCAATGTGGCACATGCAGTTGCGGCGATGCCGGCCAACGACAAGCTCAAGATTGTGGCCGAACGCGCACCCAATATTGCCATCGTCAATGCCTACAACGACATGCTGTCCGCCCACGCACCGTTGCAGCACTATCCAGACATCATCAAGGCGGAAGCGCGAAAACATGGCGCAACTGCGCAGGTTGCCGGGGGCGTACCGGCAATGTGCGACGGCGTGACCCAAGGGACACCTGGCATGGAGCTCAGTTTGTTCAGCCGCGACGTGATTGCAATGGCAACCGCCGTTTCACTCAGCCACGACATGTACGACGGCGTCTTGATGCTGGGGGTTTGCGACAAGATCGTGCCCGGGCTGTTGATTGGTGCATTGCACTTCGGGCACTTGCCGACAGTATTTGTCCCCGCCGGTCCGATGACTTCGGGCCTCTCCAACAATGAAAAAGCCAAAGTCCGTGAGCAGGCGGCACAGGGCCTTGTGGGCCGTGCCGAACTGTTGCGCGCCGAGTCCAGCGCCTACCACTCGATGGGAACGTGCACGTTTTATGGGACCGCCAACAGCAACCAGATGCTGCTTGAAGCGATGGGTCTGCATGTGCCGGGAACCGCTTTTGTGAACCCTGGTCAGGCGCTGCGTGAGGAATTGACGCGTGAAGCGCTGCGCACGGTCCTGCAAATCACCAGGCGCCATCGATTCACGCCGATTGGTGTGCTGGTTGATGAGCGGTGCATCGTCAATGCCATGGTCGCGTTGCTGGCCACAGGCGGGTCTACCAACCACTTGATTCACTGGGTGGCGGTGGCGCGGGCGGCGGGGATCCTGATCGACTGGGACGACTTCGCGGCGCTTTCCAAAGTGGTGCCTACGTTGACGCACGTTTACCCAAATGGCAGTGCAGATGTGAACCAGTTTCAGGCTTCGGGCGGCCCGGGCTTTGTCATTCGCGAGTTGCTGGATGCCGGCTTCATGCATGCCGATGTGCTTACGGTGCGGTCAGGCGGTGTGCGTGAATACACCGGTATTCCACATGCCACCAGTGACGGTCTGGCATGGGCCGACGCAGGCGCATCAAAAGATGAATCGATCGCAAGGCCTGCTGCCCGGCCATTCAGCGCTTCTGGCGGTTTGATGCTATTGAAAGGCAATCTCGGGCGAAGCGTGATCAAGGTGTCTGCTGTGCCAGACGACCGCCATGTGATTGAAGCGCCAGCCCGGGTGTTTGACTCCCAGGACGAGTTGCATGCTGCTTTCAACGCGGGTGAACTTGATCGTGATGTGGTCTGTGTTGTGCGATGGCAGGGACCCCAGGCCAATGGCATGCCCGAGTTGCACAAACTCACTCCGCCATTGGCGGTTTTGCAGGGCAAGGGATACCGCGTTGCGCTCGTCACCGATGGCCGCATGAGCGGAGCGTCAGGCAAAGTGCCTGCGGCCATCCACGTTTCGCCCGAAGCCAAGGCAGGTGGTCCGCTGGCCAGGGTGGTGGATGGCGACGTGATCCGGCTGGATGCGAACGCTGGCACCCTTGAAGTTTTGTTGGCTGGCGAAGTGTGGAACGCCCGTGTTGCGGCCAGCATGCCCGCACATTTGCTGTCTGCCAATGGCACGGGCATGGGCCGCGAGCTGTTCAGTGGTATGCGCAGGCGAGCGTTGACCGCTGAGGAAGGAGCGGGGACATGGCTTTGATCCCGATCAATGGCAATCTGACGTCGCGCCACGTGATGCTGGATGCGCCCGTCATTCCCGTGATTGTGTTGCATGACATTGCGCATGCCGTTCCATTGGCGCGGGCATTGCTGGCTGGCGGTATTCGCATGCTTGAGGTCACCCTGCGAACGCCACAGGCGCTTGCCTGCATGGAGGCAATTGCACGGGCTGTGCCCGAAGTGGTGGTCGGCGCCGGGACCGTCCGCAGCGCCGCCGACGCGCAGGCTGCCGCCATGGCAGGTGCGCAGTTTGTTGTCAGCCCAGGCTATACGCGCGCAGTTGGCATGGCCTGTCGTGAATTGGGCATGCCCCTTCTGCCAGGCGTGGCAACGGGCAGCGAAATCATGATGGCTCAGGAAGACGGGTTGACTGAACTCAAGTTCTTCCCGGCCATGCAGGCAGGCGGCACGGCGATGCTCAAGGCTTGGCACGGTCCATTTGGCGACGTGTCCTTTTGCCCGACAGGGGGCGTGACCCTGCAGAACGCTCGGGAGTTGCTGACGCTGCCCAATGTTCTGTGCGTTGGTGGGTCATGGCTTGTGCCGACCGATGCAATGTCTCAGGGCGACTGGTCGCGCATTACCCGATTGGCTCAGGATTCGCTGCAATTGAAAACGTAGGCGGATTCAGGGTTGGGTCAGCCGTCGCGTGGCTGCGAACGACACCCGATAGGGAAGCAGTTGCAGAAGTTTCATGACGTACGTAAATCGCTTTGGAAAGTGAATTTCAAATTCGCCATCTGCCCAGCCTTTCAAAATTTCCTGGGCTGCCTGATCCGGTGAAATCAACGCGGGCATCGTGAACTTGTTTTGTGCGGTCAATGGTGTGTCGACAAAGCCTGGGTTGATGAGCGAGACACCGATGCCTTTGTCATGCAAATCAAGGTACAGTGTTTCCGCCAGGTTGATAAGGGCTGCCTTGGTGGGCCCATAGGCCAGGCTTTTGGGGAGCCCACGATAACCCGCTACGCTGCTGATCAAGCTGATATGGCCTGAAAAACTGCCGGGTTGTTGTGACTTTGCCCGCGCCAGAAATTGCGGCAAAACCGCATCAAGCATGTTGAGTGCCCCCTCATAGTTAACCCGGTTGTGGCGCAGCATGTCGGCGAGGTCAAACTCGGTGGCGCACATCTCCCGGTAGTGACCCGCACAGTAAACCACGCAATCCAGGTCTCCCAGCGCAAAGATGGCGTGGGCAGCCTGCCGCAGGTCACTGACATTGGTCACATCCAGCGGCAGGGCTAGTGCGCCTGGGTGCTCGGCGACAAAAGCTGCCAGAGCATCTGCCGCGCGGGCGGATATCACCACTTTGGCGCCGCGGGTGTGCAAGTCATGCGCCGCAGCCCGGCCGATGCCACTTGAGGCACCTATCAGCCACACGATGCGGCCATTCCAGTCGGTCATGGGAAGGTTCAGAGGCATGACAGTTTTGACCTCAACCCCTCGCATACGAACGTTCTTTGAAAAGTCATTTGAGTCTTCCGTCAGCCTGAGATCTGACAATGAGAAAGTGCAAGGCCAATGCAGCCAAGGTTTTCAATGCAATGGGTAAAAGGCAATAGGCGACAGTTAGCGCTTGCAGTCCGTTTTCATCACGTGTGCCAGGTGCGTAGCCAAACAGCGAAAGCAGTGGCAGCGCAACACCTGCGGCGAGCGCCAAATTGAGTTTGGTAACAAAATTCCACCAACCGAAGTAGACGCCTTCGCTGCGGCCCTGATCGCCGTTGTCGGCTACAACCCGCGCCAATAGCGCGCCGGGCAATGCCAAATCGCTACCGAGTGCCAGCCCCGACAGGGCGCAAACCAGTACAAACGCAGCGGTGTCGCCGGCTCCCAATTGCGCCGCTGTCAAAAACACGGCGATGGACAGGGCCATGCCGACCAACCAGCTGCGCGCCAGCCCAAAACCTTTGACCATGCGAAGCCACAGCGGCATTGACAATGCACCGCAAATGAAAAAGCTGCCGAGAAACAAGGGTTGCATTGCCTCGGGCGCTTGCAGGCGGTCTTGAACGAAAAAAAGTATCAACGTGGCGGGCACCGCGCTTGCAATTCCATTGAGCAGGAAAACGCCCAGCAATCGGCGAAATGCAGGGTTGTGCCATGGGTGCCAAATTCCAGCTTGGGTGACATTGGTACCTGTGTTGGCCGCTTGCATTTCAAGCGGCAGGGTTGAGGCCATAAAGGCGATTGGACGATTGGGCCGTACTGCCCGCGTCCAGGCAACCCACCCTATGATCAAGCTGACCAGAAATCCCGCCACCAGAAATGGCAGCCCCAGCAAAGCTGGGGTAACCGAGGCCAGCACAACACCTGCCAGGCCCAGACCTTCACGCCATGCGACGATGCGACTCTGTTGAGTGTCACCACCACCCAGCCTTGCCCCCCAGGATTGATGCGCCACAGACAGGGCACTGTAAGCTGAATACGTCACGATCAACAGAAGTGCAGTGACCACCAGCAAGCCCTCTGCGTCTTTTCGGGGCGGGAAAAACAGCAGTGAAAAGCCTAAACCCAAAACTGCTGCTGCGACGGCACCGAAGATCAGAATGGCCTGTGTTGACTTGGCGTAGATTCGATCACACCAGCGCCCTACCAGTGGGTCGATCATGGCGTCAAACAGGCGCGAACCCAAAAGCAGGGCGCCCAAAGTCGCAAGTGGGACTTGAAATTCGCGTGCATAAAGATTGGGCAGCAGCACATACAGCGGCAATGCGCAAAACGCCAGTGGCAGTCCCAGCAGCCCGTAGTGGAGACCCTCGCGCACGCTAAACGGGTTTGAACCGAAGGCGGCCAGGCTGGAGCTTGTCCTCACGCTGAAGGCTTTACCAGGGTGTATTGCATCAGGTTGATGTCACCTGCATCGAAAGCGGCCTCGCAATAACACAAGTAGAAATCCCAGATGCGCCTGAAGCGCTCATCAAAACCAAGCGTCCTGATTTGACTTTGATGCGCCAAGAATGCTTTGCGCCAGCGTCTGAGGGTTTCTGCATAGTCGGCGCCAAAAGCGAATTCGTCCTCGACATGGAGGCCTGCAATTTGCGCCTGCCTGCGAAACTCGCGCGGGCAGGGCAGGCAACCGCCGGGAAAGATGTATTGCTGGATGAAGTCAGTCGATTGCAGGTAGCGCTCAAACAATGCGTCTTCAATCACGATGGTCTGAATGCAGGCTCGACCGCCTGGTTTGAGCAGTCGGTTCAGGGTCTGGAAGTATTGCGGCCAGTAGGCCTGTCCAACGGCTTCCACCATTTCGATGGAACAGATCGCATCAAACGGAGCGTCCGTGATGTCCCGATAGTCTTGCAGTCTCAAATCAGCAGCAGCCCCATTTCCTGTGGCAACCCCCAGGCTGACAAGGCGCTGATTGGCATAGGTAAGCTGCTCGTGGCTCAGTGTGACGCCCACTACACTCGCGCCAAATTGGGTCGTGGCTGCCTCGGCAAGTGCACCCCATCCGCAACCAATTTCAAGGACGCGGCTTCCTGGACTGACATTGGCGAACTGGAGCGCGCGGTGCACCTTTGCGCCCTGTGCCTGCTTCAATGGCAATGTCATATCACCATCAAACCAGGCCGACGAATAATTCATCGAACTGTCCAGCCACAGGCCGTAGAAGGCGTTGCCCAGGTCGTAATGGGCGTGAATGTTCTTCTTGCTGTTGGACTTTGAATTGTGGTTTAACAGGTGCTTGAGACGATAAAGCAGGCGTCCTGCCCAGGTACCGTAGATGATGCCTTCAACTTCTTTTCGGTTTGCGGCAAAAACCTTGAGAAGTTCGGTCAGGTTGGGGGTATTCCAGTCGCCGGCAATATAGCTTTCTGCAAAACCAATATCGCCGGACTTCAGTGCGGCTGAAAAGACCTTCCAGTTGTAAAGTGTCATGGATGCCACCGGACCCGCAAGACCGTCATCTGCATGGGCGTGCGGATGCTCGCCAAACCGGCGAACCGAGCCATCCGGCAATTGCAACGTCAGGGCACCGTGGCGCAGGCGCTGCAGGAGCTTCATTGCAGTGCGTGCAGCGGACGGAGCGTCAATTGGGAGCACGAGGGGTGCGGCGGTAGCAGAGTTCATGGGTTGTTTTTTTAATGAGTGTTGGTTGTTTGACTGCTATGTGAACGGGTTACCAGATCGTGAGGTGGTGCCGGTTTGCGCCAAAATTTCACGCGCTTGAACCAGAGGCGTGCAGCCTGAAAATGGATGTGGAAAACCACTCCAACGGTCATTGCCGGGTAGCGCCACATTGCACGGTGAAGGGCCGCGCGGGTGATGGGCTCAAGCCTGCCGCTGACGCTGGTTTGCAACAGCGGCCCGGCGCCGTCGTCGTAGTCGATGCGTGCCACCATTTTATTGCCACGCCTGCCAGTGCTGCGCATAAAGCGGAACCGGTAAGCACCTTGGATGTCGCAAAATGGTGAGACGTGGAAGGTTTTGGAGGCATGAATTTCCTTGCCGTAGGTTGCGCCATCCAGCAGATAAACGTGGCGCTCGCCAAACGTATTGTTGACTTCAACGACGACGGCTCGCAGCCCACCACCTTGGTCGTCAGGCGCGCGGTGGCAAAACCAGAAGCTCACTGGCTTGAACGTGAAACCCCACACACGCGGATAGCAATGCAGCCAGGCTTCGCCCGTAGCATCGGTAATGCCTTCGGCAGCCAAGAGCTGGTCCAGCCAGCCCAAGGCGCCGCCTTGTTCTGGTGTTCGCCCGTCACCGTGGTCGCGGTCAAAAAAACTGATTGCAGCGAATCGGTTGAGGGCCAAAGGTTCGATGGTGGTCTGCGGCCTTGCAGCCATTGCGCGCATTGGGAGCATCAGAAAGTAGGTGGCATAGGCAAAAGCGTTGTGTGCCGGACGCAGCCGTTCGTGGCGAACTTGCCCAAAGCCGATCATGGGGTGGCTGGTCACGCCGTTCCCCGGTGCATGTCTACCAACAATTTCGCAGCGGCTGCCTGGCCTGCCTTGAGGCCATCTTCATGAAAACCGTAACCCACCCAGGCACCACAGTAATAGGTACTTTGATGACCCTGCAGCCAGGCGATCTGGCGCTGTGCCTTGATAGCGGCATTGTCAAACACCGGATGTGCATAGTGGTACTCGCCCAGCAGGTGCTGTGGCGCAATGGCTCGCACGGGGTTGAGCGACACGATCACGGGTTGCGACCACGGCAATGGTTGCAGGCGGTTGATAAGGTAGTGCAGGCAAACGCCCGGCTCTTGGGGGCTTGGTGTTTGCGACGGGGCGTGCGAGGCGCGCTCGTAGTTCCAGGCAGCCCAGGCAGCCCGGCGTGTCGGCAAGGTGGACGTATCGGTGTGCAGCACAGCCCGGTTGGTCTGGTAGCTGATGGACCCCAGCAGGTTGCGTTCCTGCGTGGTGGGCTGATCAAGCAGCGCCAGTGCCTGATCGCTGTGGGTCGCGATGATCACCGCATCGAACTGTTCCTGCGTGTGATCAGTGGAAATTAGCACTCCACGCGATGTCGCTTTTGACGTATCGCTGTCCATCCGCTCAATCAGCCTTACTGGTGTATTGAGCCGTTTGTCATCAATGTGGGCGAGAATTTTCTGAACATATGTTTTTGCGCCACCTTTGATGGTCCACCATTGGGGGCGGTTGGTGATTTGAAGCAAGCCATGGTTATGGCAGAAGCGGATCATGGTTGCCATCGGAAACTCGAGCATCTGGCGGGTCGGGCAACTCCAGATGCAAGCCGCCATGGGCAAAAAATAGCCGTCGCAGAATTCAGCACTGAACCGATGTGCTTTGAGAAACTCGCCAACGGTCTGGCGCAATTGTTCGTCCGCCTGGTCACCTGCCATCTGGCTGCACAAGGCATTGAACCGGTGGATGTCGCGCAGCATCTTCAAGAATCGCCAGTCAAGCAAGTTCCTTCGCTGCGCAAAAAGTGCGTTCAAGCTGGTGCCGCTCCATTCCAGCGCACGGCCAGTGCGTGGATTTTGTGATTGCACGGAAAACGACATCTCAGACCGCGCCGATTCAACGC
Organism: Rhodoferax sp.; assembly: GCA_031360805.1. Classification (GTDB taxonomy): domain Bacteria; phylum Pseudomonadota; class Gammaproteobacteria; order Burkholderiales; family Burkholderiaceae_C; genus JANYCG01. The sequence continues at coordinate 16,349 of JANMCB010000322.1, read as the reverse complement.
CCAACTCGGTCAAGAGCTGGATCAGGCCCGGATAAGTGCGTTCGTTAAAAACTAAAAATCCCGTATCGACACCATGGGTCACTTGGCCTTCAGAGGTCGGCAAGGTGACGTCCACCGTGTGCGTATGGCCACCAAAATAACTGTCGGCCTCAAACAACGTTACGGCAGCGACTTCCCGCAACGAATGCGCAGCCGCCAAGCCTGCTATACCCGAACCGACGATAGCGATCTTCATGTTTAACCTGCTCAGCAGGAGAGGGAAAGTGGTTGAAAGTACCGAATGGTCATGAAGCGACTATACAGTATTTTAGTAGATAGTGTGTTTTTATTGTGACCGATTGACTTATACTCGCGCAATGGCAAGTAGCAATGTAATCAAGGTGTCTTTCAAGGAGCAAATGCTTCAGGCGCGGGAGGACGCAATCATCCAGTCGGTGAACCGCCTTCTGGCTGAAAAGGGCTTTGAGTCTATGACCGTTGACGAAGTCGCTGCCGACGTTGGCATTGCAAAGGCAAGCCTCTACAAGCATTTCCCCAGCAAAGAAGACTTGGCAGCGGCCGCGATGGTGCTGGTGATGCGCCGGGCACAGGCATTTTTGACCACACTGCCTGCCACCGGGTCGCCCATTGCAAATTTGCGCGCCGTGGTTCGCTGGACCATGAGCCTCAAACTGGCAGGTGAAATGCCTTCCTTGCCGAGCCAGAACTCAAGCTTGCGTACCACGTTAATGCAAAACCGCGATTACATGGACGGTTTGATGGACCTGAGCGATCGCCTGGGTGCCTGGATTGAAGCTGCGCAGGCGGACGGTACGCTTAATCCCGGTTTGCCAGCCATCGCCGTGCTTTACACCATCTATGCCCGCGCCTGCGATCCGGTTCTTGAGTTCCTGAAAATGGGCGGCCAGCACACCGACGAGCAAATCGTCGAGATGGTGCTGAGCACCTGTTTTGACGGATTGAGCGTCCGCTAATCACCAAACCCCCGCCGGAGCATTTGCGAAATGGCCAGGATTGGGCTTTGCGAAACTTTGACTAGCGCAAGCCTGCACCCGTGGCGTTCTCTGCCCGCTGGATCAATTCAATCTTGTAGCCGTCAGGGTCCGTCACAAATGCAATCACAGTGGTGCCACCTTTGACCGGGCCTGCTTCGCGGGTCACATTGGCGCCACTTTCCTTTATTTTCAGGCAGGCGGCATAGGCGTCGGGCACGCCCAGGGCGATGTGCCCATAAGCGTTGCCCATCTCGTAGCTTTCAACGCCATGGTTGTAGGTGAGCTCGATTTCAGCGTGGTCCGGGTTGTTGCCGTAACCTACAAACGCCAGCGAATACTTGTACTCGGGGTTTTCGGATGTCCGCAGCAATTTCATGCCAAGAATCCGGGTGTAAAAGTCGATGGAACGCTGAAGATTGCCAACGCGAAGCATGGTGTGAAGCAGGCGCATAAGAATGTTTCCTGGTTGAGGAGCAAGTTGAAAGTGGCAAGCGGTTGGGAGCGATTATGCTCAAGCATGGGGCTATGCCGCTCAACAATTGCAAAAACACTTCAACCGCCCCCGCTCCTTTCATGCCAACCTCCACTGTTCCGAAGCGCGCCCTGGTTCTACTGGTCATTTTGACGCTCGTCTGGGGCACCAATTGGCCGCTCTTTCCACTGGCGGTCAAGGAGGTGTCGGTCTGGACGTTTCGGGCGTTTGGCGTGACCGTTGCGGGCGCGACCCTGCTGATGGTGGCAAAGCTCCGCGGGCAATCGCTCGTCATTGAGCGTCGCCATTGGCCGGTGATTTGCGTTGCGACTTTCTTCTTCCTGATTCTTTGGAACATCGCGACCGCCTATGCTGCGGTGATGCTGCCTTCGGGGCAAGCTGCGGTACTTGGGTTCACCATGCCGTTGTGGTCGGCTTTGATCAGTTGGGCAGTGCTCGGCGAGCGCATGAACAAGCGTCTGCTCCTGGCCGTTGCACTGGGCGCAGCTGCTGTCACATTGCTGATGGTGCCCAGTTTTGCAGCCTATGCCGATGCGCCGCTAGGCATGGTTTACGGCTTGATCGCCGGGCTGGGTTGGGCGATTGGTACGCTGATCCTGAAGCGCAGCAAGGTCGATGTGCCTGCGACCGTGCTGACAGGCTGGCAGTTGCTCATTACCGCCGTGCCCACTGTCGCAGGCGCGCTAATTCTGGGTGACGGCCAGTGGTTCATGCCATCGACGCAGACACTGGTCGTGATTCTTTACATTACGCTGGTGCCCATGTGCATTGGCAACGTCTGCTGGTTTGCCATCGTTGGCATGCTGCCAGCCAACGTCGCAGGGCTGTCATCCATCATGGTGCCGGTGGTGGCGATGGTGTCGGGTGCGGTTATGCACGGCGAGCCACTGGGGCCCCTTCAGATCGCGGCGATGGTGTGCTGTGTTGCTTCGCTGTCTCTGGCGCTGCTCAAACCGAAAACCTGAGAGCGTTCACCTAAGCCCTGTTCGCCGCTTCGAACACCAGGCAAGTGGTTGTGGCATGCGCATACAGCGTGCCGTCTGGCCCCACCAGTCGTGCTTCTGCAGTGGCGAGTTGCCGTCCGCAATGGATGACCGTGCCAATCGCACGGATACGCAACACTTTTTGCGGGATTGCCTTGACGAGGTTCACGCCCAACTCGGCCGTTGTATAGGCGCGCCCGACCGGCATCATGGTGTGGACGGCGCAACCCAGTGCAGAGTCAAGCAGTGTTGCGTACCAGCCACCGTGAACGCCACCCATTGGGTTCAGGTGACTTGGCCCCGGAGTGCCCTGAAACACCGCGCGCCCGGGACTGATTTCAACCAGCACAAAGTCCATCAATTTGGCAATGGGAGGCGCTGGAAAGGCACCACTGAGCATCGCCAGCATCAACTCCAGCCCGGTCTTGCCGGCGGCTTGAGCCGGCTGGGCCACGCCATGGCCGCACCCGCTTTCAAGTCGGCGGAGAATTGCCGCTTCATCGGCCATCCAGGCATCAAGCGTGTTCGGGGGTTGAGAGCTGGATTCGGTCATGGTCGATTTCAGTTTGTCAAAAATATATTGTATATGCAACTATTGCAAGTACAATCAAAAGCATGGCACGAACCAGGTCTATTGAACTGCAGCCCAAAGCGGTTGCCCAACCCCAAGGCTGCACCAACTTCCAGCTGCGCCAGCTGATGCGCCGGGTGGGACAGCACTACGACCTGGAAATGGGCAAGATCGGGCTTAAAACCACCCAATATTCACTGCTGTCCCACATTCTCAAGCTCGAACCGGTCCGTCCTACTGACCTTGCAAATGCGATGACCATGGAGCCTTCCACCCTGACCCGCAACCTGAAGCCGCTCCTCGCGGCTGGCTGGGTCGCGCTGGGCAGCGGGAGCGACGGCCGCAGCCGTTCCGTTACTATCACTGAAGCTGGCCGCACCAAGCGCTCTGAAGCACAGCGGCGATGGAAGTCCGCGCAGCTTGGGCTCAATCAAATCCTCGGGGCCCAGCGGGTGACGACACTTCACGCACTGCTCCAGGAGTCGCTGCTGCTTCTGGCCCCCATTACCTTGAGGAGCGACGATGTCTGACACCCTGTCCGCCCAAACCACCTCACGCAGCACGAAACACCATGCGGTGTGGCTGGTACTTTTAGCGGGTTCCTGCGTGTTTGGCTTGACCATGGGCACGCGCCAGGCCATGGGCTTGTTTTTGAGCTCTCTCAACACTTCGACAGGGCTGGGGCTGGCCAGCGTCAGCCTCGCGTTTGCTTTCGGCCAGATTTTCTGGGGCCTGACCCAACCCTTTGCAGGGGCCTATGCTGACCGGTATGGTGCAACCCGCGTGCTTTTGGTGGGCATTGTTCTGGTAGCGGTCGGGACTTTCATCACACCTTACATGACCAGCACGGCAGGGTTGATTCTTGCAATCGGCGTGCTGGCGGCCGGTGGCGCCGGCATTGCGGGGCCAGCGGTTTTGATGGGCACCACCGCCCGCATGATTCCTCTGGAAAAGCAGGGTGTCGCCATCGGGGTGGTCAATGCCGGGGGATCGTTCGGACAGTTCATGATGGCGCCCATTGCCGGCGCGCTGCTGGTTGGCATTGGCTGGTTCAGCGCCATGCAGGTTCTGGCCATGTTTGTGCTGCTGGCGATACCAGCGGCGCTGGTTTTCAGGAGTAATTCAAGATCTGCGCAACCGCAGCAGAACGCAGCCGCAGTCCCTGCGAAACCCGTCAGCGCAATGAATGCAATCAAGAGTGCCCTGAAGAATCCCAGCTATTTGCTGCTGGGGGGCGGCTTTTTTGTCTGTGGTTTTCACGTTGCGTTTCTGGGGACCCATCTGCCGGGTGTGGTCGCTGCTTGCGGTTTGCCAACCCAGTGGGGCGCCTGGTCTTTGGCCATGTTGGGCCTGTTCAACATCATTGGCAGCCTGTTGATGGGCTGGGCGATGGGCCGATGGCGAATGAAATCTTTGCTTTCCATCGTCTATGCGGCACGCGCATTGGCTGTCATCGTATTTTTGATGGCGCCCAAAACCGGTCCGGTGATGTTGACTTTTGCGGCGGTGATGGGGTTGACGTTTTTGTCCACCGTACCACCCACGGCCGGCCTGGTGTCCAAATTCTTCGGGACCACCAACCTGGCCACGCTGTTTGGCATTGTGATGTTGACGCACCAGGTAGGGGGGTTTTTTGGCGCTTATCTGGGCGGAAAGATATTCGATGCCACCGGGAGTTTTGACTGGGTCTGGTACATCGACATCACGCTGGCAGTCGGTGCGGCGCTGATTCACCTGCCGATCAAGGAAGCAGCGTTTGTGCCCAAGCTGACGCCGGTACGGGCGGTTTGAGAGCTGCCACGATGGACCCAAGAACCCGCCTGTTGCTGGAAGCGCCGATCGCCCGCACGCTGATCAAACTGGGTGCGCCCAACGTGCTGGTCATGCTGTCTCAGGCGGCGGTGGGGCTGATCGAAACCTATTTTGTCAGCCAGCTTGGCACCGATGCATTGGCTGGCATGGCGCTGGTTTTCCCTTTGGTGATGTTCATGCAAATGACGTCCAACGGCGCCATGGGCGGCGGCATTGCATCGGCCATAGCGCGGGCGCTGGGAGGCGGGCGCCGCGACGACGCCAATGCACTGGTCCAGCACGCGGTGGCCATTGCCTTGGGGTTTGGCCTGATCTTCACGTTGGTGATGTTGTTCGGCGGGCGCTGGATCTATTCCTTGATGGGCGGGCATGATGGCGCTTTGCAAGCCGCTGTGCTTTACTCCAACTGGGTGTTTGCCGGCGCGGCCCTGATCTGGTTTTTCAACGCACTGGCGGCACTGATCCGCGGCACCGGCAACATGATGATGCAGGCATTGGTGATGGTGGGTGGCGCGGTTTTGTTGATTCCCCTGTCGGCCTTGCTGATCTTTGGCTGGGCGCCACTGGGCATTCCCGGTTTTGGCATTGTGGGCGGTGCCTTGGCACTGCTCGCCTACTACGCTGTGGGCAGTCTGATTCTGGTGCTTTACCTTAAGTCAAAAGGCAGCCTGTTGCGTCTGAATTTCACGCCCTTGAAGCTTCGCAAACCGCTGTTTTGGGACATCCTGCGCGTCGGACTGGTGGGTATTTTTTCAACCGCTGCGACCAACGTTGCGATTGGTTTTGCCACCGCCATGGTGGGCCGTTTTGGTACGGCGGCCATCGCGGGCTATGGCACTGCGTCGCGGCTTGAGTATTTGCTGGTGCCATTGGTGTTTGGCTTTGGCGCTCCACTGGTGGCGATGGTCGGCACTTGCATTGGTGCCGGGCAGCGCGAGCGGGCGTTGAGGGCGACGTGGATTGGCGCTGCCATGTCGTTTGTCATGGCTGAAGCTGTGGGCCTTTGGGCAGCTTTTTTTCCGCACGTTTGGCTGACCTTGTTCAATTCAGATCCGGCCATGCTGGAAGTGGGCTCCCACTACCTTCGCATCGTCGGGCCGGTGTACGGGTTTTTTGGCTTGGGCATCGTGCTGTATTTTGCCTCGCAAGGCGCGGGCAAACTGCTTTGGCCGGTGATTGGCAACATCGTCCGCCTGATCGTGGCCCTGGCAGGCGGCTGGCTGGCAATCCGTTACTGGAATTCGCTGGCCGGTGTCTTTATCGCGCAAGCCGTGGCACTGGTGATTTACGGCAGCTTGAATGCCTGGGCGATTGCCGGCGGCGCCTGGTTTGGACGTGTGGGCTGGCCGCGAAGAACCGTAGAGTTTGTGCGATGACCTGGCAGGACCACCCTGACTGGCCCGGTTTGGGGCCAGGGATTCGCACTCGGAGGGTGAGTGGTGTCAACGGCCTGAACATGCACGTGCTGGAAGCCGGATTTGAGGCGGCAGACGGGGGTTACAAGAGCCCCAAGGGTCGCATTTTATTGTTGCACGGCTTCCCTGAGCTGGCCTTCAGCTGGCGCAAAGTGATGCTGCCGCTGGCACAGGCGGGCTACCATGTCATCGCGCCGGACCAGCGTGGTTACGGGCGTACCAGTGGGTGGGATGACCGCTATGACGGCGACGTAGCCGCGTCGCGCCCGCTCAATCTGGTTCAGGACGCGCTGGCGCTGGTGAATGCCATGGGTTGGGACGAGGTTGCCGCCGTGATCGGGCACGACTTTGGCTCCCCCGTCGCTGCCTGGTGCGCGCTGGTTCGGCCGGATGTTTTCAAGTCGGTCGTAATGATGAGCGCACCATTTGCAGGCCCACCCAAGCTGCCGTTCAACACGGCAGGGCCTGACCTGGCAAGCGGCGCTGCTGCGGGCAGTCCCGGTTTTGGCACGGACTTGCACGCCGACCTGGCGGCTCTGCCTCGCCCACGCAAACATTACCAGTGGTACTACTCTACCCCTGAAGCCGACGCCAATATGCGCTTTTGCCCACAGGGCATCCATGACTTCCTGCGCGCCTACTACCATCACAAGAGCGCCAACTGGAAGCAAAACAAACCCTTCAAGCTTGGCGGCAGCACGGCCCTTGAACTGGCCAAAATGCCAACTTACTACCTGATGGACTTTCATGAAGGCATGGCTGAAACCGTTGCACACGAAATGCCCTCTGCTGCCGAGATTGCAGCTTGCCCTTGGCTGACGGACGCCGAACTTGCCGTCTACAGCGCTGCGTTCGCACGCACCGGTTTTCAGGGCGCGCTGAACTGGTATCGCTGTTCAACCAGTGACCTGTTCAATGCTGGGTTGAAGCTCTTTTCCGGGCGAACGATTGATGTGCCTTCGTGCTTCATTGCGGGTCAAAGCGACTGGGGCGTCTATCAAAAACCGGGTGCGTTTGAGGCCATGCAACAGTCCGCTTGCACGCGGATGATGGGCTGCCACTTGATTGAAGGAGCAGGGCATTGGGTTCAGCAGGAACAGCCTGAGGCCGTAGTTGACTTGCTGCTGGCGTTTTTGAAGCTCTGATGGTTCCAATTTGGATTCCCGAGCACTCAGCCACGCTTCAGACGGTCAAACGGTCAAACGGTCAAATGGGAACGGTGTAGTTCAGCGTCATCCGTCCGCCATCCACCACCACGATCTCGCCGGTGACATAGCTTGCCGCATCGCTTGCCAGCCACGCCACCACGTCCGCTATTTCAGAGGGCAAACCCAACCGACCCATCGGGGTGCGGCTCATGATTTTTGCCTTGGCCAATTCACTGGTCAGCACCGCTTTGGCGGCCAGCTCGGTGGCAATGGTTCCTGGCGCCACGGCGTTGACGCGGATATTGTGCGGCGCCAGCGCCAGCGCCATCACCCGGGTGAGCTGGTTCACGCCACCTTTGCTCACGTTATAGCTGGCGATGTTGGGAATGGCCAGCACGCCGTTGACCGAACTCATGTTCACAATGCTTCCAGCCTTGCCTTTGGCCATTTCACGGCCGACGGCCTGACCCATCAAAAACGAACCCTTCAGGTTGACACGCAGCACGGTGTCGAAGTCGTCCTCGGTCACATCCAGAAAATCAGCCGCTTTGAAGGTCCCGGCGTTGTTGACCAGCACGTCAATGACTCCATGGGTCTTGACACACGACGCCACCGCGAGCTCGACATCCCGCTTGCTGCCCACGTCGCAGTGCAGGTAGGCGCCGCCCAGCTCCTTTGCCAAACGCTCGCCTTTGGCGTCGTCCACGTCAACCAAAAACACTTTGGCACGCTCCTGCGAAAACCGTCGCGCGCAGGCTTCACCAATGCCCTGTGCGGCGCCTGTGATGACAACCACGCGACCCTCGTGCCCAAAGCTGATCTTGCGTTCGGTGCCAGGCAATGTTTCATTCATGCGTATTCTGTCGATGAGGTTTGAATTTTGTCAGGCAGCAGCTCCAGCTCTGGTAACAGTGTGCAATTGAATTGCTATGCTAAAAATAGCAAACTTTCTATATTATACGAGGGCTATAGGCCTATTTTATTGGTAAAATGGCAAAATTCGATCAATTATTGCCTTGGTTCGATTAATTTGATATCGCCCGTGATATTACTTTTTAAATATCCTGTTCCGCCCATCGGCGCGCCAGAAAGCTGGGTCAATGGTTGTCTCTGGGCACTGCCGAACCGCGCATGCCCACCAAAAAGTCGAGGTCGGCACCCTGGTCGGCTTGCAGCACGTGATCTACATACAGCTTCCAGTAGCCCGAGGCCATAGGTGGCGCAGGCGCCTGCCATTGCGCCAGGCGCTGCGCCAGGTCGTCGTCGCTGATGTGCAAATGCAGTTTGCGCTCGGGAACATTGAGTTCGATGATGTCGCCATTTTGCACAACGGCAAGCGGTCCCCCGGCGGACGCCTCGGGTGCGCTGTGCAGTACGACGGTGCCGTAAGCCGTTCCACTCATGCGGGCGTCGCTGATTCGCACCATGTCGGTAATGCCCTTGCGCAGCACCTTGGGCGGCAACGGCATGTTGCCGACCTCGGCCATTCCCGGGTAGCCCTTTGGGCCGCAGTTTTTCAGCACCAGAATGCAATGCTCGTCGACGTCCAGGTTTTCGTCGTCAATGCGGGCGTGAAAGTCTTCGATATTTTCAAACACCACGGCGCGGCCCTTGTGCACCATCAGTTCAGGGGTGGCCGCGCTGGGCTTGATGACGGCGCCGCGCGGCACCAGATTGCCATGCAGCACCGCAATGCCGGCTTTTTCCTTGAACGGCACCTTGAAAGACTTGATCACGCGCGGGTCGTAGTTTTGCGCGTCGGCAATGTTCTCGCCCACAGTCTTGCCGCTGGCCGTGATGATCCCGGTGTGAAGCAAGTGCGCAATTTCCTTCATCACCACCGGCAGGCCGCCGGCGTAGCAGAAGTCTTCCATCAAGTGTTCACCTGATGGCTGCAAATTGACAAGGCAGGGCAGCTCGCTGGCCAGGCGGTCGAAGTCTTCAATGGTCAGCTTCAGGCCCAGTCGCCCGGCAATGGCGATCAGGTGGATCACCGCGTTGGTGGAGCCGCCAATCGCGGCCAGGGTCTTGATGGCATTCTCAAACGCCTCACGCGTGAGGATGGTGGAGATTTTCTGGTCGCGGTGCACCATGTCCACAATGCGCCGTCCGGCGTTTCGCGCCAGCACGTTGCGCCGGCCATCGACCGCAGGGTAAGCAGCGTTGCCAGGCAGGCCGATGCCCAGCGCCTCGACCATGCTGGCCATGGTGCTGGCGGTGCCCATGGTCATGCAATGGCCATGGCTGCGGTGCATACAGCTCTCGGCCTCAAAAAAATCGGCCAGCTTCAAGGTGCCCGCGCGCACCTGTTCGCTCATGCTCCACACGCCGGTGCCGCTGCCCAATTCCTGGCCGCGCCATTTGCCGTTGAGCATCGGGCCGCCGCTCACGCCAATCGTCGGCAGGTTGACGCTGCTGGCGCCCATCAAAAGCGAAGGCGTGGTTTTGTCGCAGCCCATCAGCAACACCACGCCATCGACCGGGTTGCCTCGAATGCTTTCTTCCACGTCCATGGATGCCAGGTTGCGGTACAGCATGGCGGTGGGGCGCAATAGCGTTTCGCCCAGCGACATCACCGGGAATTCCAGCGGGAAACCTCCTGCCTCGTACACGCCAATCTTGACCTGCTCGGCCAGCGTTCGGAAGTGCGAATTGCAGGGCGTGAGTTCGCTGAAGGTGTTGCAGATGCCGATGACCGGGCGGCCGTCAAACTGGTCGTGAGGAATGCCTTTGCCCTTGACCCAGCTGCGGTAGGCAAAACCGTCACGGTCCTGGCGGCCAAACCACTGCTGGCTGCGGAGTTCCGAGGCTGGTTTTTTGGGTGTCTCGCTCATTTTCATCCCTCGAAAATTAGTAACATTTGGGGTATACCCCGATGGCCTTATCGTACTATGGTAATACCATAGCGATCCGATTGCAACGTTGAAATGAATGGAAAAAAGTTTGTCAAAAGCTGATGCAAAACCAGACGTTCTGGTTGTCGCGAAACTCTGGCCACCCTTGATGGAGGCCCTGCAATCAGCCTTTACCGTGCATGACCGACTTCACGAGGCTGACCCGGCCGCCTTCCAGGCTGTCGCGCCGCGCGTGCGTGCCATTTGTGGCGGCGGCGAATCCAAAGTGCCGGCCAGCCTGATCGCTGCCTTGCCCGCGCTGGAGATCATCTCTGTTTTTGGAGTCGGGTACGACGGTTATGACGTTCCCGCTGCGCGTGCACGCAAGGTGCCCGTGACGAACACGCCCGATGTCTTGACCGACGAAGTGGCCGACATGGGCATTGCCCTCATGTTGTCCGTGGCCCGGCGCATCCCCCAGGCAGACAAATATGTGCGCGCGGGCCTGTGGCCAAGCGGCCCGGTTCCCCTGGCACGCAAGGTCAGCGGCGCGCGCCTGGGCATCGTCGGCCTGGGCCGAATTGGACAGGCCATTGCCCGTCGCGCCGAGGGTTTTGGCATGGGTGTTGCCTACACCACGCGCACCCCCAGAACCGATGTGACTTACCGCTACTACCCCTCGGCAGTTGCACTGGCCAGCGAAGTTGATTTTTTGATGATCATCACGCCAGGTGGTGCGGCAACCAAAGGGCTGATCAATGCGGACGTGTTGAAGGCGCTCGGGCCGAATGGCTACCTCATCAACGTGGCGCGTGGCTCGGTGGTTGATCAAACTGCCTTGATCCAGGCGCTGGAGCAAGGCTTGATTGCCGGCGCGGCGCTGGATGTTTTTGAAGACGAACCCAATGTGCCCGAGGCCTTGCGGCTGCGTGACAACGTCGTTCTCACGCCGCACATCGCCAGCGCCACCTGGCAGACGCGGCGTGCCATGGCGGATTTGGCCTTTGGCAACTTGCAGGCTCACTTTGCAGGTCAGCCATTGCTGACGCCAGTGCCGTAACCGCTGTGCGCGCCATGATCAAGAACGTCCATGGCAATACGGTTGACTTCCTGGGCGAAGCCATCGTCGCAGGGCGGTACGCGGTCGGGCCGTCAATTCCGCCGGAGCCAGTGCTGTGCGATGAGCTCGGCGTCAGCCGCACGGTGCTGCGTGAGTCCATCAAATCGCTGGTGGCCAAAGGGTTGATCCACACGGGTCCCAAAGTCGGCACACGGGTCCTGACCCCGGACAACTGGAACTGGTTTGACGCGGACGTGATCGCCTGGCAGGCCAAAGCGGGGTTGACGCCCGAGTTCATCCGTGACCTGCAGGACTTGCGCCGCGTGGTGGAGCCTGCTGCGGTGAAGCTCGCCGCTGTTCGCGCCACGGCAACCGATATCGCAGAAATTGAAGATGCCTATGCGGGCATGAAACGCGCGGTGACTGGTGGCGGTGATTACGTTACCCATGACCTGCGTTTCCATCAAGGCCTATTGCAGGCATCGCACAACCGCATGCTGGTTCAAATGAGCAAGGCGCTAAGCGCACTGTTGCGCACAAGTTTTGAGCTGTCCACCACCAAAAAAGGCGGGCCAGCCAAGTCGTTGCCCTTGCACCGAGCCGTTCTGGACGCAGTCATCGGGCGTGAACCGGCCCAGGCGGAGCACGCCATCTGCGTTTTGATTGATGGCGCCCACGCCGACATCGAACAGGTGCTGGGTTCCAGGCGCCGCCTGCCCCAGGTGAGTGAACCCGCACTGCTGCTTAAGGCGGCCTAGTGTGTGAATGAGATTGATTGACCGAGTTGACAACCCACCAAAAAGGAGAACCTGACATGAAATTCAAATTGCTGGCCACTGCCGCCTGCATGACCACAGCGCTGCTTGCGTCCGGCCATGCGGTAGCGCAGGAGAAACTCACCGTCTGGTGGGTCAAGGGCTTTTACAAGGCCGAAGACGACGCGCTGTTTGAAGCGATCAAAAAGTACGAAGCCAAAAACAAGAACGTCAAGATCGAACTCTCGCAGTACCCGATCCAGGACATGATTCCCAAGACGGTGGCGGCGCTCGATTCGGGAAATCCGCCCGATGTGGCCTACGCCGATGTGTATGACTTTCAGGTCACTGGCAAGTGGGCGTTTGACGGCAAGCTCGAAGACATCAGCAGCGTCATCAACCCGATCCGCACACGTTTTGCCCCCAACACAGCCGAAACCGCATTCCTGCTTAACAACCAGACTGGAACCCGTGCCTACTACGCCTTTCCGATGAAGCAGCAGACCATGCACATCGAGTACTGGAAAGACATGCTGGAGGAAGCGGGATTAAAAGCATCTGACATTCCGACGAAATGGGCTGATTACTGGAATTTCTGGTGCGACAAGGCGCAGGTTGCGCATCGCCAGAAAACCGGTAAGCGCAGCTTTGGCATTGGCCAGCCCATGGGCGTGGATTCAAGCGACTCGTTCTTCTCCTTTTTGACATTCATGGATGCTTACAACGTGAGCCTGGTCAACGACAGTGGCAAATTGCTGGTAGACGACCCCAAGGTCAAGGCTGGTCTGGTGTCTGCCTTGACCGACTACACCAACGTCTACAGCCGCGGCTGCACGCCACCCTCGAGCACGAGCTGGAAAGACCCGGACAACAACGTTGCCTTCCACAACAAAACCACGTTGATGACCCACAATGCCACGATTTCCATCGCGGCCAAATGGCTTGACGACATGAACAACGAAGCGCTCAAGCCTGAGGATCGTGCCATTGCCAAGAAAAATTACACCGAGAACATCATCACGGCGGGCTTTCCGGCCAAGCCTGATGGCAGCAAGATGATTTACCGCTCGGCCATCAAAACCGGTGTGGTGTTTTCCCAGGCCAAAAACAAAGTCCGAGCCAAGGAATTTGTGGCTTTCCTGATGCAGGAAGAAAACCTCACGCCCTATGTTGAAGGCTCTTTGGGGCGCTGGTTCCCGGTGATGAAAGCGGCGCAGGAACGCCCGTTCTGGAAAGCTGACGTGCACCGCAACTCGGTGTACAACCAGTACAAGGCCGGCACGGTGAATTTTGAGTTCACAAAGAACTACAAGTTCACCATCCTGAACAATGAGAACGTCTGGGCCAAGGCGATGAACCGCGTCATCAATGAAAAGGTGCCTGTCGACAAGGCAGTTGACGAAATGATCGCGCGGATCAAAACGGTCGCCAACTAAAAAGTCTTAAAAAGTAAAGCCATTGCCTCGATGTTGAGGCGGTGGCGCAATGCCTCCAACCATGAGTTCCTCGCCTTCGTCACCGACTTTCACAGCCGTTCAAACGGGGGTTTCAGTGCGCGCAAAAGCTGGCGGCAGTTCCTCGTGGCAATTTTGGGGCCGGATTTTTGTCGTTCCCTACCTGCTGATTTTTCTTGTCTTCGTGATTTACCCGGTGGGATATGGCCTGTGGCTGGCGCGCCATCCAGACAGCTACACCCGCCTGTTTGCGGACCCGATTTTCTTCCGCACCGTCATCAACACCATCATCTTCGTGGTCGTCTCTGTCAATCTGAAGATGATGCTGGCCCTGTTTCTTTCCGGGTTTTTCCTGAATACGCGCTGGTGGGTCAAGATTCTGGCGGCGCTTTTCATCCTGCCCTGGGCGGTGCCTTCCATCCCGACGATTCTGTCGATGCGCTTCATGCTCAACCCGGAGTGGGGTGTGATCAACAGCCTGATTTTCAATCTCACCGGGCGCGATGGCCCAAACTGGCTCAATGACCCAACGCTGGCGTTGAGCTTCTCCATGCTGGCACACATCTGGAAGTCTTTGCCGTTCTGGACGCTGATTCTGCTGGCCGGCCGCATGTCGATTCCCGCCGAGCAGTACGAAGCCGCGTCGGTGGATGGCGCCACCACCTGGCAGAAATTCAAATTCATCACCTGGCCGGCCATGAGCGGACTGTATTTGACGTCCACCATCCTGTCGATGATCTGGACGCTGGGCGATTTCAACAGCGTCTACCTGCTCACCGGGGGCGGCCCGGCAGACTTGACGCACGTGCTGGCCACGCTGGGCATCCGTTACCTGCGCCTGGACCAGGTGGATTTGTCCCTGGCTTCCATCGTGGTGGCTTTGCCGCTGGTGTTGCCGCTGGTCTATTTCATGATGAAGAGATTGTCCAAATGAGCCGCATCACCCTCAAAAGCGTGACCAACGAGGCCAAGCTGCTGCTCATCGGCATTCCGGTGTTGTTGTGGACGCTGATTCCGATTTACCACATGGTCCTGTTTGCAATTTCGCCGCGGGACCAAGCCACTTCCGGGCGGCTTTGGCCGAAAAACCCGACCCTTGACAATTTCGCTTTCGTGTTCGGGCAAAAGCATTTTTACCTGGAACATTTCTGGACGCAAATGGGCAACTCGCTGCTGATCGCGGTGGCCGTGGGTGTGTTGACCTTGGGCATCTCCACCGCCGCTGCCTTTGCCATCAGCCGGCTCAAGGTTCGCGGTGGGCGCACAGTGATGAACCTGGCCCTGTTCACCTACTTCATTCCGGCGGCGTTTCTGGCCGTGCCTATGTACAAGACGATGGGCAACTACGGCCTGCTCAACAGCCAGTGGGCCCTGATTCTTGCCATGGTGACGATTGCGTCGCCCTATTGCATCTGGGTGTTGAAGCAGGCGTCTGACAAGTTGCCTTTCGAGTTGGACGAAGCCGCCAAAATGGATGGCGCCACGGCCTTGCAATTGTTCCGCTTGGTTTATCTGCCCTTGATGGTGCCGTCACTGGTGGCGGTCGGAACCTACGCCTTGCTGCTGGCCTGGAACGAGTACCTGTACGCGTTTTTGCTGCTCTCCAACGACACCAGCGTGACACTGGCTGTCGCTTTGGGCAGCTTTCTGTCGGCCGACGATTCGCCTTGGGAACTGCTCATGACCACCGGACTGATCTACGCCATGCCGCCAGCGGCGATTTATTACACCTTCAAGCGCTACATGGTGTCCGGCCTCACGGCTGGCGCGGTGAAGAGTTAACCCTTTCATATAGGCAAGCCCCATGGCGACCGTATCCTTTCGCAATGTCGAGAAAAGTTTTGGCAAGACCAAGATCATCCACGGCATCAGTTTTGACATCAGCGACGGTGAATTTGTGGTGCTGGTCGGCCCTTCCGGCTGCGGCAAATCCACGCTGCTGCGCATGCTTGCGGGCCTGGAGGAAATCAGCGGCGGAGAAATCGCGGTGGATGGCAAGGTCGTCAACGAGCTCGACTCCAAAGACCGGGACATCGCGATGGTGTTCCAGAGCTATGCGCTGTATCCGCACATGACGGTGCGCGACAACATGGCCTTCAGCCTGAAGCTGCGCAAAGCCGATGCTGCCTTGACCGACAAGCGCGTCGGTGACGCCGCACGCATTTTGAATCTCGACCCGCTGCTGGACCGTTACCCCAGGGAGCTGTCTGGCGGCCAGCGCCAGCGTGTGGCAATGGGGCGGGCCATCGTGCGCGACCCCAAGGTGTTCCTGTTTGACGAGCCGCTGTCGAATCTGGATGCCAAGCTGCGCGTGTCGATGCGCGCCGAGATCAAGTCCCTGCATCAGCGCCTGAAAACCACCACGGTCTACGTCACCCACGACCAGATTGAGGCCATGACGCTGGCCGACCGCATTGTGGTCATGCACGACGGAATCATCGAACAGATCGGTACACCGCTAGAACTTTTTGATGCGCCTGGCAATTTGTTTGTGGCGCAGTTCATTGGTTCGCCGTCCATGAATGTGTTGACGGGCATTTTGCGAAGAGCCGATGGCAAAGCCTGGGTCGAAGCGAAAGGCGAGCGCTGGCCGGTGTCGTCAGGTGGCGCGGGCGTTGACGGCCAGGCCGTGAGCTACGGGGTACGGCCCGGAGACATTTCATTGTCAAGCGCGGGGCAGGGCATCGCGGCCAAGGTGATCGTCATTGAGCCCACGGGCGCAGAGACTGAATTGCTGCTTGACGTTGGCGGCGCACAGATCGTGGTTGTCATCCACGGGCGCACGCTGGCCAAGCCTGACGACATCATCCGCCTCGAAATTGACTCGGG
>JANMCB010000461.1:0-5281 GCA_031360805.1 Rhodoferax sp. | reverse complement strand
GCCAACAATGCCGGTGCACAAACCTCGTTCATTCCGCTGCTGACACTGGGCATTCCACCCAATGCCGTGATGGCCTTGATGGTGGGTGCCATGACCATCCACAACATTCAGCCCGGCCCGCAGGTCATGACCAGCAACCCGGAACTGTTCTGGGGCCTGATTGCTTCGATGTGGATTGGCAACGCCATGCTTATCATCTTGAACCTGCCTTTGATCGGCATGTGGATCAAACTGTTGACCGTACCTTACCGGTTCCTGTTCCCGGCCATTGTGCTGTTTTGTGCGATTGGCGTCTACTCGACCAACAACAACACCTTCGATATCTGGATGGTCGCAGGGTTTGGTTTTATCGGGTACCTTTTCAACAAGCTGGGCATGGAGCCGGCGCCGCTGCTGCTGGGTTTTATTTTGGGACCGATGATGGAAGAGAACCTGCGACGTGCCCTGTTGCTGTCGCGCGGCGACTGGACCGTTTTTGTGACCCGTGGGCTGTCTGCCGGCCTGTTGGCTGCGGCATTGCTGATGCTGGTCATCGTCCTGTTGCCTTCAGTCAAGAGCAAACGGGAGGAAGCCTTCGTTGAAGAGTGACCCATGAACGGCCATTGACACTGGGCGGCACTTTCGGGTGCCGTTTTCAATGGCATATCAGCCACGGCTGGATTGCAGCCGAATCGCAACAGCAGTCACCCCAAAGCCTGACAAAATAAGAAACTTTTTCGCTGGCTCAACTTTCTGTCCCCATGAATTTCAACTACAACAACCCCTACCCATCCACCCGCATGCCATTGTTCGCGCGCAATGTGGTGTCCACTTCGCACCCGCTGGGCGCGCAGGCAGGCCTGAGCATGTTGCAGAAGGGCGGTAATGCGGTGGACGCGGCCATCGCTGCCGCCGCCGCCATGACAATTTGCGAGCCGGTGAGCAACGGACTGGGTAGTGATGCGTTTTGCATCCTGTGGGACGGCAAAAAGCTACACGGCCTCAATGCTTCCGGACGCGCCCCCGCTGCCTGGACCCAAGCCTACTTTGCCTCAAAGTATGGGTCCGCTGCCGCAACGCCCCCGAAGCGCGGCTTTGATTCGGTTACCGTGCCGGGTGCTGTGAGCAGTTGGGTCGCGCTAAGCGAACGTTTTGGCAAGCTGCCGTTTGCTGATTTGCTGGCCCCCGCCATTGATATTGCGGAGCGTGGCTACCTGGTGCCGCCGATCGTGCAGGGCAAATGGGCTGCGCCCGTGCAGGAGTTGCAATCGCAACCTGGGTTCGCGCAGGCGTTTCTGCCCTTCGGACGTGCGCCCGAGGTTGGCGAGCTGTTTCAGTTCAAGGCGGCAGCCCGGGCATTGCGGGCGATTGCCCAGACGCGGGGCGCCGCGTTTTACCAAGGTGAGATCGCGGCGGCCATTGAACAGTTTTCAACCCAGAATGGGGGCAGTTTGAAGGCCAGCGACTTTGCCGCTCACCGTGCCGAGTGGGTGGACCCGATCGCCAGGAATTACCGTGGCTATACGCTGCATGAAATTCCACCCAACGGCCAGGGTATAGCCGCCCTGATTGCGTTGGGAATCCTTGACAAATTTGACATCGCCGGGCTGGGCGCAGACGGGGTTGATTCGCAGCATTTGCAGATTGAAGCCATGAAGCTCGCCTTTGCCGACGTTTACCGGTATGTTTCGGAGGGCTCCTCCATGGAAATCACGGTGGCGCAAATGCTGGACGATACCTATCTGGCGTCGCGGGCGAAGCTGATCGATCCGAAAAGGGCGCAGACCTTCAACGCCGGCACGCCGAACGACCCGCATCGCCGGGGCGGTACCATTTACCTCAGTGCAGCCGATGAGTCGGGCATGATGGTCAGCTTCATTCAGAGCAACTACATGGGGTTTGGCTCGGGCTGCGTGGAGCCAGGTTTTGGCATCAGCCTGCAAAACCGGGGGCATGGGTTCAGCCTGAACCCGGCCAGCCCCAACGTGGTGGCGCCGGGCAAGCGGCCGTTTCACACCATTATTCCGGCTTTTCTCACCAAAGATGGCCGGCCGCAGATGAGCTTTGGCGTCATGGGTGGCAACATGCAGCCGCAGGGGCACTTGCAAACCTTGGTGCGCATGCTGGACTACCGGCAAAGCCCACAAATGGCCTGCGATGCGCCGCGCTGGCGCTTCAACGCCGGTCTTGAGATCAACGTCGAGGCAACCATGCCGGCGGCAACGGTGCAGGCTTTGAGTGAGCGCGGCCACCAGATGGAAGTCATCAACGATTCTTACCAGGACTTTGGTGCCGGGCAGTTTATCTGGAAGGCTTCAGAAGATACCCAAAAAGGGTATATTGCAGCCAGTGATGCCCGCCGGGACGGTCAAGCCGCCGGTTTTTGATCAAAATGGACCTCTAGCTCTCGTATGATATACATAGTTTGCTATTAATTTTATAGTATGTCTGAACTGCAGGGCGTTTTGTTCGCCGATATTTCGGGTAGCACCAAGCTGTATGACACGCTAGGTGATGCTCAGGCCAAACGCCTGATTGACGAGTGCCTGGACCTGATGCGCCAAGCCACCACGCGTTACGGCGGGCGTGTCGTGAAAACCATTGGCGATGAAGTCATGTGCGTTTTGCCGGACGCCGACAGTGCCTGCCTGGCAGCGACCGACATGCAGCTCAAAATTGCTGCGCTGCCCCTTGCGTCTGGCGTTCAGCGTGCCATCCGCGTGGGTTTTCACGTGGGCGCGGTCATCGAAGAGCAGGGCGATGTGTTTGGTGACACGGTGAACCTGGCGGCCCGCATGGCAGGTCTCGCCAAGGGTGGCCAAATCATGTCAACCCGCGCTACGGTGGACAGGCTGTCGCCCCTGCTTCGATCCGGCACACGCCCTATCGCCGCTCTTGCAGTCAAAGGCAAGGGCGATGATGTGCAGGTATGTGAGGTTCTGTGGCAACCCAGCGAAGAGCTGACCATGGCAACCACGTCGGCGCTGGCAGCTTCGGGCAAATCCGAACTGCAGTTGCGGCACGCCGGAAAAACGCATCGACTCGCCAAAGCCAATGCAGGTGTTTTTCTGGGCCGCGATGTGTCTTGCGAAGTGCTGGTGGCAGACCGCATGGCCTCACGCGTGCATGCGCGCATTGAACTGCGCCGCGACAAGTTTTACCTGATCGACCAAAGCACCAACGGCACCTTTGTCAGGGTCGATGGCGAACCCGAGATCGTGCTGCGCCGTGAGGAAGTCATGCTGCGTGCCAGTGGGCAGATCGCCCTGGGTCACAGCGTGACGGAGGAGGGCGCCGAGCTGGTCGGGTTTGCGGTGGACAGTTGCGAAATTATTGTGGCTGGATGCCCGCTGTCCTGATCACCTTTGTCCACGTCTCAATCTCTTTTTTCACAAAGGCTGTGTAAGCCTTGGAGCCTTGCTCGGGGATGATGAAACCCACCGATGCCATGCGCTGCTGGATGGCTTCTGATTTCATGGCCTGGGCAATCGCCGCCTCAAGCTTGTCTGCAATCGGCTGTGGTGTGCCTCGCGCTACTGACATCCCTGACCAGGACAGCGCTTCAAACCCCTTGTAGCCCGACTCAGCAATGGTCGGCACATCGGGGTAAAGCGGATTGCGTTGTGCACTGGTGACTGCAATGGCGCGCAGCTTGCCGACTTTGACGTGGGGCAGGGCGGCGTCCTGGTTGATGAATATCATGGGGATAGTGCCGCCCAGCAAGTCAGTCAGCATGGGGCCACCGCCCCGGTATGAGATGCCGGTCATGAACACGCCAGCAGTCTGTTTGAACAATTCCATCGCCATGTGGCCGGAGGCCGCATGGGTAAAGCCGTAGTCGAGCTTGCCGGGGTTTTTCCTGGCGTAATCCACGACATCCTTCAATGATTTGTAGGGCGTGTTGGGGTTGACCACCAGTACGTTGGGACCGGAATGCACTTGCGACAGATGGATGAAATCGGTCAGTGAGTTGTATTTGAGTGCTGGGTCCAGGCCGTGCGCCACCGCGTTTTGGCCAACACCGGTCTGGATCAGCGTGTAGCCGTCAGCAGGCATCTTCAGAGCGCGGTCAGTGCCAATGGTGCCACCGGCGCCACCGATGTTTTCGACAATGAAGGGCTGCTTGAGCGACTTGCCGAGCTCGTCGGCCAACATGCGCGCCATCACGTCACTGGTGCCGCCGGGCGGGAAGGTCACGACGATCTTTACAGGCTTGTTGGGGTAGTCAGCCTGCGCCCAGGCGGTTGTGCCCACGCTCATCAACAGGGTGGCGGCGCAAGCTGCGCTCAAAAGGGCAAGACGCATAGTTTTCATAAAATGACTCCTGGCCAAGAAATAGGACGGGTTAAACAGCGCCGTGCGATTCGACGTAAACGGCATACAGCGAATGGCAGCTGGCCATGTACAGGCGGTTTTGGGGATGTCGCTGACCAGCAGATAACCAAGCATACCCACAGTTTCCCCGGGAAAGTAAACCAGACCTTTCGACCAGCGTAGCCAGTCCGGCGCTGACTGCGGCTTTCAACATGGGTCGGCGGGCGTTGGTTGGTTCGTCAATGCTTGAGTTGCTCATCGTCTGCCTCTGTTGTGGTCTGTCATTGCATATCCGGCTGCCGGCCGTGCGGTTCCCGATTTTTTATCAACGATCCATCGCAGGACGCTTGGGGTCAAACTTCCAGTTCGGAACCAGGTAATTCATGGCTGTCGCATCGTCACGCGAGCCCAAGCCATGAAGCTTGTAAAGCTGGTGTGCTTTTTCAACCTCCGCCATGTCCAATTCAACGCCTAGCCCCGGCTTCTTGGGCACCTGCACTTTGCCGCCTGCAATCTGCAAGGGGTCTTTAGTCAGGCGCTGGCCGTCTTGCCAGATCCAATGGGTGTCGATGGCGGTGACTTTGCCCACCGCAGCGGCCCCGACGTGCGTGAACATGGCGAGTGACACATCGAAGTGATTGTTGGAGTGGGAACCCCAGGTCAAACCCCAGTCGCGGCAGGTTTGCGACACGCGCACGCTGCCCGCCATCGTCCAGAAGTGTGGGTCGGCCAGTGGGATGTCTACGCTTTGCAGCGCCAGTGCGTGGGTAAGCTGGCGCCAGTCGGTGGCGACCATATTGGTGGCTGTGGGCAGGCCCGTGGCACGGCGGAACTCGGCCATCACCTCGCGGCCCGAAAAGCCGTCTTCCGCACCGCATGGGTCTTCAGCGTAGGCCACCACGCCGCGCATGTCGCGCATCAGGCGGATGGCATTTTTCAACAGCCACCCGCCATTCGGGTCGAGCGTGACACGGGCTTGCGGGAAGCG
>JANMCB010000452.1:0-3090 GCA_031360805.1 Rhodoferax sp. | reverse complement strand
ACGGCAAATTCAAGGCCCTGCTCCAAGGCGGGCGGAATCGACTTGCCCAACACCAGCACCATGCCGCCAAACAGCATCAGGGTGAGAGTATGTCCTAGCCCCCAGGCGACGCCCTGCCGAATGGTTTGCGCCAGCGTCTGCTGGCCCGATGCCAGCGTCGCCACCGCGGCCAGATGGTCGGGGTCGGTAGCGTGCTTCATGCCGATCAGAAAACCCGCCAGCAGGATCAACAGGAGGCTCATGGCGTTTGTCTTTTCGCAACCTAAATTCGTAATCTAACAGGGCGGCAGGGTTGTCAAGATGGCTGCGTGACGCGCCGGCGGCGTAAAGCATTGGACAAATCGGTGGAAAAGTAGCTCTACCCGATTTGCAGGCACGGACAAACGTAGCAGAATGGCCGCATGTCAAAACCGTTGAAAACTCACTTTGCAGTGGCGCGGCCTTGGTCGGGAAGCCTGCCACCTTTGCTGCTTTGGATGGCCGCAGTGAGCCTGGCTTTTCCGCTCCTGGCTCAGACAGGTGCAACCCCAGCGCCCGCCACCGCCGCGACACCGACCACCGAACAGATGATTGAACAGCTCAAGGTGCCGCGCACGCGCAGCCTGCGCAATTTGACGGTCGAAGCGGTGCCGGCATCCCCTGGCGACAAGCCGGCCGATGCGGCCAGCCCCGGCAGTCCCAACCCGCCTCTGGCCCTCGCGGCGCAGGCCGACCCAACCCTCAACGCCCGGCCGTCGCTCTCCCTCCTGATCCAGTTCGACTTCGACTCCGCGCGGGTGCGCCCGGAAAGCCAGCAGGCGTTGGCGAACCTGTCGCAAGCCCTGCAGTCCGCCGACCTGGCCGCCTCCAAATTCGCTGTTGAGGGTCACACCGACGCCAAAGGCAACGCTGACTACAACCTGAAGCTCAGCGAATCGCGCGCGCAGGCGGTACGCGATTTCCTCAAAAACAAGGGCGTGGCGCCTGCCCGCCTTCTGGCTGCAGGCAAAGGTGCCAGCGACCTTGCCAACAGCGCTGCACCGTTTTCGGCAGAGAACCGGCGGGTGCGCATTGTCAACCTGGACTGACCGGCAACCCGGTAGGGCCCGCCCTTCATGACGGGAGCGACGGGCCGCTGGTTTGACCGCCTTGCTGAAGCCATCGGCACATTGGCGCCCCGGCGGGTCACGTGGAGCCTGGTGATCATTTTCTCAACCTGGGTCCTGCTGGACGTCCTGGTATTTCGCCTGACCACCGGGCTTGCCAAACCGAGCTTTGACGCGATGGTGCGCGCCCGCGTGCATGCTGCCGCACCCGACCCGCGCATTGTCATCATCGACATAGACGAAGCTTCGCTGGCACGCATGGGCCGCGAATTTGGCCGCTGGCCCTGGCCGCGCGACACGCTGGCGACCGTGCTGGACCATATTGAACGCCAGAACCCCGCGGCCATTGCCTGGGATGTGCTGTTTTCTGACGCTGACCGCCTGAGCCCTGGGGGCGACTCTGCCTTCAACGAAGCGGTGCGGCGCAGTCAGCACAGTCACTTCTCGGTGGTGCGTCTGCCCGAGGAAAACGACGCCGTCAGCCAGATCACCCAAGCCAGCCTGCCCGGCTTGTGGGTGCCGGCCAGCACGGCCGGCGCCGGTGGCAACCACACACCCAGCACGGTCGCGCTGATACCGCCTGCACTGGCGGCGATAGAAGCCAGCCGCCTGGGCTTCAACAACGGCTATGTGGACCCCGACGGCGTGCTGCGCCGTTACCGTTATTTTGAGTTTCTGGCCGATGGCAGCGCCATTCAATCGATGCCGATGAGCGTGCTCCAGCGCATGGACCCGCAACGCTACAAGGACCACTTTGAGCGCGCGGCAAGTCAGCTGGATGGACCCGACGCGCTGATGCCCTGGCGCAAACGCGCCAACAGTTACCCGCAGGTCAGTTTTGCCGATGTATTCGCGCAGGCTGAAGGGGGCACACCGCGCGTGGCAGTGCCCCCGTTCGCGGGCAAGGTCGTCATCATCGGCTCGACTGCGCCCAGCCTGCATGACATTCACCCCACCCCGCTGTCGGCAAAGCAGACCGGCGTTGACGCACTGGCCACCGCCATCGACAACGCGCTGAACCAGCGTCACCTCGGAGAATTGCCGCGCGCGGTACAGGCGGCCCTGGCGGTTGCCTTGTGCATTTCCCTCGGCATCTGGGTGCAGTTCAAAAGCGTCGCATCACTCGCACCGGCCTTGCTGGGGTTGCCGGTTGCGCTTTTGGCCCTGAGCTACCTGAGCCTGAATTTCCTGCCGTTCTTTCTGGATTTGCACCTGGCCGCCGCTCTGGCGCTGGTGTTTTTGGCGCTGCTGCGCGTCTGGAGCACATTGCGCCGCAACTACTGGTGCTCACCGCCGCCAGTCGGGACCGAGCCGCTGGCTATTTGGGCCTGGCAACGCGACAACGGCTGGCGCGACGCGCCGCTGGACCGCCTGATGGACGCCGTGCAACGCCACGCACCGAGTTGCCGCCTGGTGGTTTGCGACACTTCCGTCACGTGGCCGGCCATGCAGCGCTGGCCCGAACTGGCGCGCTTTGTGGCCGTGGTCGGCCCGCATGCGCGCATGATGCAGGCACGCGACCCGCTGGAGCGCACTTTGCAGCGCCTGGCGCAGGGTGGCGGTGAGCTGATGCTGCTGGATAAACCGCCCGACCGTGAAAATTTGGCGAAGTGCGTTCTGCTGGCGTGGTCCAGGTTGCAAAATCGGGATCAGAATCCAGAACAGGATCCAGAGCCCTCAAAGGCATGAATCAAAGGCATCACAAGCCCGCGGGCTGAAAGGTAACCATGACGAAGCTTCCACGTCTCGTGCTGATCGCAGCCTTGGCGGCCCTGTGCGGATTGACGCAGAGCCAGGTGCCGCTTGCGCCCGTGCCCGGCCAGAGCGTGACGCTCATTCGCGCCACCGAACTTCGGGCCGACAAGCTTGCTGCCGCACCCGTGGTGCAAGCCCTCGCGGCGGGCGCTGCCGTGCGCCTGGTCAGCGTGGAAGGTGGCTGGCTGCTGGTTGAGGCGACCGCCGCCCAGGGGTCTGGCAAGAGTTCGGGCTGGGTACGCGCCAGTGC
>JANMCB010000364.1:0-3725 GCA_031360805.1 Rhodoferax sp. | reverse complement strand
GTTTTGCGCGTATGCGCTGGACAGCAGGCCACGGCATTCGGCCTCGTCTGCGGGGCACGCGATGCTCATGTTGGGAATGCAGCGCAAAAAGGCAATGTCGTAGGCGCCGGCGTGGGTGGCGCCATCTGCACCGACCAGGCCTGCGCGGTCCAGCGCAAACACCACTGGCAGGTTCTGAATGGCGACATCGTGAATCAGCTGGTCATAAGCGCGCTGCAGAAAGGTCGAGTAAATCGCCACCACCGGCTTCAGGCCCTCGCAGGCCAGCCCGGCTGCAAACGTAACAGCGTGCTGTTCGGCAATGCCAACGTCAAAATAACGTTCCGGGAAGCGCTGTTCAAACTCGACCATGCCCGAGCCTTCGCGCATGGCCGGCGTGATGCCGACCAGCCGCTTGTCCGCCGCCGCCATGTCGCACAGCCATTGCCCGAACACCTGCGTGAAGGTGGCTTTGGGCGGCACTACCGGTTTGAGCATGCCCAGCGCCGGGTCAAACTTGCCGGGCGCGTGGTAGGCCACCGGGTCCAGCTCGGCACGCTTGTAGCCCTGGCCTTTTTTGGTCACGACATGCAGGAACTGGCGGCCTTCCAGGTGCTTGATGTTTTCAAGGGTGGGAATCAGCGAGTCCAGGTCATGCCCGTCAATCGGGCCGATGTAGTTGAAGCCGAATTTCTCAAACAGCGTGGCCGGCACTACCATGCCTTTGGCTTGCTCTTCGAGCCGCTTGGCCAGTGCGAACAGGGGCGGCGCGCCTTTGAGCACGGTTTTGCCAACGTTTTTGGCGGCCGCATAAAACTGGCCGCTCATCAATTGCGCCAGGTAGCGGTTCAGCGCCCCCACGGGCGGGCTGATGCTCATGTCGTTGTCGTTCAGTATGACCAGCAGGTTGCAGTCGGCCACGCCACCGTTGTTCAGCGCCTCGAAGGCCATGCCAGCGGTCATGGCGCCGTCGCCAATCACGGCCACCGCGCGGCGCTCTTCGCCTTTAATTTTGGCGGCCAATGCCATGCCCAGCGCGGCTGAAATAGAGGTGCTGGAATGTGCGGTGCCAAAGGCATCGAACTCGCTCTCAGCCCGCTGCGGGAAGCCGCTCAGGCCACCGAGCTGCTTGAGCGAATGCATGCGGTCGCGCCGCCCAGTCAAGATTTTGTGCGGATAGGTTTGATGACCCACGTCCCATACCACGCGGTCGTGCGGCGTGTTGAAAACGTAATGCAACGCGACTGTGAGTTCAACGGTGCCCAGGTTCGAGCTCAGGTGACCGCCGGTTTTCGACACCGATTCCAGCAGGTAGCCACGCAGCTCGCTCGCCAGTTGCCCCAGTTGACCCCGGCTCAGTCGACGCAAATCAGATGGGTCGTTGACGGTTTGCAGCAGGGGATAGGAGTTTGTGGCCATTGGTCTTGTTTGAGTTCGCTCTTTATTGCGCCGCGAGTTGTGACAATTTGATCAGGGTAAACGATCATTTTCCCCTAAATATCAATTATGTGCAGATGCGCATCAGCCGCGCCGCTCAGGACTTGCGGTTCACCACCATGTCGGCCAGCGCGCGAAGTGCATGCGTTTGAGGCAGGCCCGAGTGCGCCAGCGCCGCCAGCGCCTGGGCCAGAAGCTCCTGCGCAAAGGCGTGCGAGCGCTCCAGCCCGAGCAAGGTCACAAACGTGGGTTTGTCCTGCACGGCGTCTTTGCCGGCAGTTTTGCCCAGCGTTGCCGAATCTGCCGTCACGTCCAGAATATCGTCCACCACCTGAAACGCCAGCCCGAGCGCTGCGCCATAAGTCTCCAGCGCCTTCATCTGTGCAGCATCGGGTGCACCGCAGGCTGCGCCCATCATCACACTGCCTTGCAGCAGCGCGCCAGTCTTGAGGCGGTGCATTTCGGTCAATTGGCGTTCGGTGAGTTTTTGACCCACGCTGGCCAGGTCAATCGCCTGCCCGCCCGCCATGCCGGCACTGCCAGCGGCCTGGGCCAAAAGGCGGCACAGCCGGGCCTGTAGCTCAGCGGGAACGGCAGGGTCGTCAGGCGTGAGCAATTCAAATGCCAGCGCCTGGAGGGCGTCGCCCGCCAGCAAAGCCTGTGCTTCACCAAATTTGACGTGCACGGTTGGTTTGCCGCGTCGCAGAATGTCGTTGTCCATGCACGGCAGGTCGTCGTGAACCAGGGAATAGGCATGGATCAGCTCTGTGGCGCAAGCAGCGCGCAGGGCCGCCCCGGTATTGCCGTTCAAAGCTTCGCAGCTGGCCAGCACCAAGAGCGGGCGCAGGCGCTTGCCACCATCCAGCACAGCGTAGCGCATGGCCTCCACCAGCGCAGCGGGCGCGCCGTGGTCCAGCCCGGCCGGTGCGTCAACGGTGACCCAGCGCTCCAACGCGCGCTCAACGCGGCTTAGTTGCTGCTGGCTCCAGGCGCTCAGGTCAAAAACAGGTGCCACCGTTGGCGGTGCACTGGTTTGCAGGTCCATGCTCACTCGGGCGTCCACGGCTTTAGCGCCCCGCCGTCCAGCACCTTGATCTGTTCTTCGACGGCCGTGAGCTTCTCGCGGCAGAATTTCAGCAGCTCGGCACCGCGCTGGTAGCCCACGAGCAGTTGCTCCAGAGCCATATCGCCCGATTCGAGCCTGGCAACCAGTTGCTCAAGCTCGGCTTGTGCGGCTTCGTAAGTGGCAGGCAGGTGAGTCGCGGATTTGGCGGAAGTTTTAACCATTTCTGGGGCGGGCGGGTTGGGCATTCCGTCGGGCAATGCAAAACCCGGATTTTACGGGCTTGTGGCGCTAACCGCGCCAGCGGGCAAACCAGCCGTCAATTGCTCGCCATGTACTCGCGCATCTGCTTGAACTCGGGTCGTGCGTCTGATGTGCCCACCAGTTGCGCGACCCGGCTGTAATACATTTTGGCCTTGTCGCGGTTGTTGCTTTGCGCGGCCGCCAGGCCAGCGCCATACAGGCTGCGCAGGCGGTTCGGGTCATTCACCTGGGAGCGTTCGTACTGCGCCAGTGCCTCGGCGGCGTTGCCGCTTTGCATCAGCATTTCGGCCAGAAGCTCACGCGCCGGAATCAGGCGCCCCGGCGACACCGCATGCTTGCCGCTGGTGTCTTCCAGATCGGCGGCAGCGCGCATCTGGGTCAGCGCGCCGTCGCGATTGCCTTTGGCATAAGCGATCCAGGCCAACGCCGACTGATGCTGCACCCGCACTTCGGTGGCCCAATAGTCATTTTTGGCCGCCGCCAGTTCGTCCGCAGTATCACCAAGCCACTTTGCACTTTGCTCGGCACCCGCCGGGTCGCCGCCGCGGGCGCTGCCCAAGGCTTTGGCATACCAGACCATGGCGTCGGCAAAAGTAAACCGGCTGTTGCGCGGCTCCAGTGCAGCGGCCTCTTTCCACATGCCACGCTCGATCGCGTAACGCGCCGGCATGGCCGCCAGGGAATAGCCAATTGGCATGACCGCCGGGTTGAGGTCGGGCACGGACTTGCCTTCATTGATGTTGCTGACCACGTCCGCATCGCGCGCCAGCTGCAAATTGGCGTAGGCCATGTAGTCCAGCGCATGCAGCCAATCGCCAGGAGATTTGTCGACTTTGGCAGAGTTGGCAGAAAGGCGGTTTACCCGCACCGAATCCTGCCAGGCGCCCACCCGGGTGAAGATGTGCGAGGGCATGTGCAGCGCGTGCGGCGCAGAAGCCGCAATCTCTGAGTAGCGCCGCGCAGCGGTCAGCCCCTTGGCCGC
>JANMCB010000362.1:0-4864 GCA_031360805.1 Rhodoferax sp. | reverse complement strand
TACCCAACTGGGCTACCTCAACCCGGACCGGAGCGTCACGGGTATTGCGTCGTTTGGTGACGGCGTAACGGGTGGCGTGGTTGACGGGTCCCCGTTCGACACCCGAGTCAATGTGTCAGGCAGCATCCAGACCTGGAGCCTGTTCGCCAGCGATACGCTGGCCTTGCAGGACAACCTGCACCTGACGCTGTCGGGCCGTTTCAACGCCACCCGCATTGAAAACCGTGACCAGATTCACGCAGACGGCGATCCAGCGTCGCTCAGGGGCGATCACCGGTTTGAGCGCTTCAACCCGGCGATCGGCTTGACTTACAGCCCGTCCCGCTCGCTCAATATGTACCTGGGGTACAGCGAAAGCAGCCGCGCGCCCACTGCCATCGAACTGGGCTGCGCCAACCCGGAGCAGCCTTGCAAGTTGCCCAATGCGATGGCGGGCGATCCACCGCTTGACCAGGTCGTCACCAAAACGCTGGAGCTTGGCCTGCGTGGTTCCGGTGCCAACGCGTTGCAGTGGAACGCGGGCGTCTTTAGCGCTCAGAACGAAAACGACATCCTGTTTGTGGCTGACAACCAGGCTGGCTTTGGCTATTTCAAGAATTTTGGCAAGACCCGCCGCCAGGGGCTTGAATTGGGTTTGGGTGGCAAAACAGGCAAGCTCAGTTGGGGCGCTCAATACACCTGGCTGGACGCCACTTATGCCAGCCGCGAAACCGTCAACGGCAGCAGCAACAGCTCAAACAGTGCAGCCGCTGCGGGCACCCCCGGCCTGGACGGGACCATCGAAATTCTCCCCGGCGACCGGCTCCCGCTTGTGCCCGACCAGATGCTCAAGCTTTTTGCGGATTACGCAGCCACATCCAACATCACACTGGGCGCTAGCATGGTGGCTGTTTCCGGCGCACTGGCGCGCGGCAATGAAAACGGATTGCACCGCCCGGATGGCAGGATTTACCAGGGTGACGGCAACACGGCAGGGTATGCCGTTTTCAATGTGAGCGGCAATTTTCGGGTAACGCCCCAATTGCAATGGGTTGCACAGGTCAGCAACCTTTTCGACACTCGCTACAACACTGCGGCGCAGCTCGGCGCCAACGGTTTTGACGCCAACGGAAACTTCCAGGCCCGGCCGTTTGGCGGCTCGGCCGCTGGTGGGTTTCCACTGCAGCATTCGACGTTTTATGCGCCTGGTGCGCCGCGTGCGGTGTCGCTGGCGCTCAAGTACACTTTCAAATGATGGGCCGCACGGATCAATTCTTCGGGGTGACCAAAGGCTTCACGTCACCGCAGCTTGCGCCCAGCCATTTGCCAGAACCATCCATGTCCATCGATTCGGGCTTGCCCTTGACTGTGGTGGTGACGGTCATTTTCATGGTGTAGGCGTCGGGGCCGACAAAAGTTACCTGACCTTCACCGCTGCTCGGTGGCTTGGTACACGTAAACGACATCTTCATGGTGTTGCCTACGCGCGGTGAATTGATCGATGTGCAATTGCCTTGAACGGTCGGCAGTTCATTGCGGGCGACCATTTCCGGCGTCATGCAGGTCTTGACGGAAAGCGCGCCGGGTCCACCCGCGCTGCTGACGGCACCGAGGTCGATGTTGACGCCCTGTTTGGACATCATGTCCTGCATCTGCTTGCGCTGTTCGGGCGACATTTTGGCCATCTGGTCCTGCATGGCCGCCATCGCACCGGTCATCTCGCTGGAGCCGAACTTCATTTTCTGGTTGATTTCCCATAGCCCCGGCTTCATGGTTTGCGCGTTGGCGCACAGCATGAATGCAAGCAACGGGGCAACGGCGATCAGGCGGCGGACTTTCATGGTGGCTCCAGATTTAAGGCTGCGCTTTTATTGACTAAACATCAAAAAAAACATTAAGAACTTGAATACTTCCTGAGATCATAGTGTGAATTCTCGACCTTTGGAGTCGCCATGCGCCTGCCCAGTCCCTACCGTCTCGAAGCTGAAATTGTTTCCAACTGCCTCGCAGGTCTGGCCAACGCACTGGATTGGGCGGCAGCCGCCAGAGCGGCCACACCCTGGGTGCAGTCCGTGCGCGACAACCCGCCCCCATTTTGGGCGATGGAAAGTTTGCTCAAGGAATATCCGATCTCAAGTGCTGAAGGCCTGGCCCTGATGCGTTTGGCTGAGGCGCTGTTGCGGGTGCCGGATGCCGAGACCGCCATTGCGTTGACGGCCGACCAGTTGGGCCGCGCCGATTTCGACGCCGCAGGTGACAAAACCCTGGCCCGCCTGTCCAGTACCGCCATTGCCATGAGCAAACGGTTCCTGCCTTCCGCGAGCGTGCCCGGGCAGATGGACACATCCGGCGGGCTCTTTGCCAGGCTCGGTGCCAGGTCTGTGGTTGCCGCGACCCTTCGCGCAGTGCAGCTGCTGGGTCGCCAGTTTGTGCTGGGCCAAACCATTGCCGATGCCATGGCTGAATCGGTATCGGCCCGAAAGAAAATCAAAAACCTGCACTTCAGTTTCGATATGTTGGGCGAAGGTGCCCGCACCGGCCAGGACGCACTGAAATATCTGACCAGCTACCAGAACGCGATTCGCACCATCGCCGTCACCTCTGATCCCGGGCAGGGTTGTGAGAAAAATGACGGAATTTCCATCAAGCTCAGTGCCTTGCACCCGCGCTACGAAGACGCCCAGTCGGCGCGCGTCATGGCCGAGCTGGTGCCGCTTGTCTGGGGCCTGTGTGAGCAGGCGGCCAAGGCCAACATCAATCTGACGGTCGATGCTGAAGAGGTGGATCGTCTGGAGCTCTCACTGGACGTGTTCGAGGCATTGGCGATGCGTGTGGCACAACACTATCCTGACTGGGGTGGTTTTGGCCTGGCGATGCAGGCCTACCAGACGCGCGCGCTGGCATTGGTTGAACACGTCACGCAGATCGCGCGCAAGTACAAAATCAGGCTGATGTGCCGCCTTGTCAAAGGCGCGTACTGGGACGCTGAAATCAAGCGCGCGCAGGAACTTGGGTTGAGCGACTACCCGGTTTTTACCCACAAACACCACACCGATGTGTCGTACCTCGCCTGTGCACGGGCGCTGCTGGAGGCACCCGACGCGATCTACCCCCAGTTCGCCACGCACAATGCCGCCACGATTGCAGCGATTCTGCAAATGGCGAGCATGACTGGCCCGGGCGCGACCAGCGCTTTGGCGCCCGCACGCGGACCCCGGTTTGAGTTGCAGCGGCTGCATGGCATGGGCGAAGGGGTTTACCGCGAAGTCCTGAAGAACCCGTTGATTGCCTGCCGCGTCTATGCCCCGGTCGGTGCGCACAAGGACCTGCTGGCGTACCTGGTGCGCCGTTTGCTGGAGAACGGCGCCAATTCATCCTTCGTGCACCAGCTCTCGGATGAATCTGTGGGCATGCAGGAGCTGTTGATTTCACCGTTGCGGCTCACGCCCGAGCCGTCACAGCCACTGCCCAGGGCGCTGTTTGGCAGCGGGCGCAAAAACAGCGCGGGGCTGGATCTCACGGTTCAGACCATGCGACAGCCCTTGCTGGCGGCACTGGCGACAGTCAAGGTGCCGCAAGTCCCGCTGTTTGACGCCAATTTGGCGGCCACGGCGCTGGCAACCAGCCTGCAAAGCTTTCCGGCTTGGCGCAAAACCGGTGTGGCCGCGCGCGCTGCGATCCTGCGCGAGGCTGCAGACGCCCTTGAAGAACAGTTGCCCCATTTTTGCGCCCTGCTGGTCAAAGAGGCTTTCAAGACCTGGGGCGATGCCGTCAGTGAAGTGCGCGAAGCGGTGGACTTTCTGCGCTATTACGCAGCGCAAAGTGAGCGCTTGATGGCGCCTCTGTTCATGCCCGGCCAAAGTGACGGCCAGGGGATGGGAATCACCGGTGAATCGAACGAGCTTTGCCTGATCCCGCGCGGACCGTGGGTGTGCATCAGCCCGTGGAATTTTCCGCTGGCCATCTTCATCGGGCAGGTGGCAGCAGCGCTGGCGACGGGCAACACGGTGTTGGCCAAACCCGCGGAGCAAACCCCGGGCGTCGCGCTTCTGGCTGTCAAACTGCTGCATGCGGCCGGTGTGCCCGCGGGCGCGCTGCAACTGTTGCATGGTGCTGGCGAGACCGTTGGCGCAGCACTGGTTGCGGCACCGGGTGTGGCCGGTGTGGTCTTTACCGGCTCGACCCAGGTGGCAAAAACCATCAACCGGGCGCTGGCCGCTAAAGACGGGCCGATCATTCCACTGATTGCCGAGACCGGCGGCATCAACGCCATGCTGGTTGACAGCACTGCCCTGCCCGAGCAGGTCGTCGATGCGGTGGTTCAGTCCGCCTTCAGGAGTGCGGGCCAGCGTTGCTCGGCGCTGCGCCTGCTGTGCGTGCATGAAACCATCGCTGACGTGGTGATCGAGATGATCCAGGGTGCCGCGCAGGAACTGGTATGTGGCGATCCGTCGCTGCTGGCAACCGACGTTGGCCCGGTGATTGACGCCGAAGCCTTTGACGGCATTCAGGCACACCTTGCCCGCTTGCGCGCCGACGCCACGCCGCTGACTGGCAAGGCACCGCCGCAGCCACAGACCGCAAACGCTGTGGCCAACCTGATCCCGCCCCAGGTGTTTGAGGTCAGGTCGGTGGCCGATGTGCGGCATGAGATTTTTGGCCCGGTGCTGCATGTGGTGCGCTGGCAGGGCGACCCGCTCAGGGTGATTGATGCCATCAACGCGCTGGGCTACGGCTTGACGCTGGGCGTGCAGACCCGCATTGACTCGCGCGCGCAGTCGCTGGCGCGGGCCGCTCACGTCGGCAATGTTTACATCAACCGCAACCAGATTGGCGCCGTGGTCGGCGTGCAGCCGTTCGGTGGGGAGGGTTTGAGTGGTACCGG
>JANMCB010000348.1:0-8691 GCA_031360805.1 Rhodoferax sp. | reverse complement strand
TTTCATGAAAATCTCCTTGGGTTCAATGGCCGGGGGTTGGTTTGGATTAAGCCGGCCCCGCCATGAACTGCAATGTAATTTCGGCGTACTGCGGATGCACCCGGTTTGCGACGAACTGCAGAAAGCTGCGAAATTCGGCAGGATCCGGCGACAGACGGCAGCACTTTGCCCCAGGCGAAAGGCAAAAGCACGGGAGCACCCCGCTTATCATGTTCAGGCGCAAACTTATTAGAGGATGGCCTCTTCTCCTATAGCTGCTCACGGGCTTGCCCTAGTCTAATTAGCCATAAGTGGCCGCTATACTTGCGCGCTTCCACAGCGTTGCCGGCCTCAAAAAGGCCCGGCCCAACGCTTTTTTTGTTAGTGAAAGGACGCATGGTGCAAAACATTATTTCTAGAATTCTGGTGTCGGGTGGATTCGTGCTCAGCCTGGCTTTGCCGGTTGTCACCATGGCGCCGCTCGCGACACAGGCCCAAACTGCCACCACCGCCACCGTGGCCCCCGTCACGCCTTCATTGCCCGTGCTCACCCCCGTTCCCGCACCAGCCGCTGCCAAAGCCGCACCAGGCAAGGAATCTGCAGAAAACCCCTACGGCCTGGAAGCACTGTGGAAAACTTCAGACTGGATTGCAAAAAGCGTGCTGCTGCTGCTGCTGGTCATGAGCGTGGCCAGCTGGTACATCCTGGTCGTCAAGTTGCTGGAGCAGGCCAAAATTTCGCGCCAGGCCAAGGCAGCCACCAAAGATTTCTGGTCGGCCGGTACGGTTGAGCAAGGCGCCGCCGCACTGGACAAAACCAGCCCGTTTCGCTTTATTGCCGATGCCGGGCTTGAGGCCACCCAAAAACACAATGGTTTGATGGGCCACGTGCCCCTCAACGACTGGGTCACCATGAGCATTCAGCGCGCGGTGGACCGAATCCAGAGTAGTGTGCAAGGCGGCCT
Organism: Rhodoferax sp.; assembly: GCA_031360805.1. Lineage (GTDB taxonomy): Bacteria > Pseudomonadota > Gammaproteobacteria > Burkholderiales > Burkholderiaceae_C > JANYCG01. The sequence continues at coordinate 7,747 of JANMCB010000348.1, read as the reverse complement.
GTCGGTGCTGGCAACAGTGGGTTCCATTTCACCATTCGTTGGCCTGTTTGGCACGGTATGGGGCATTTACGGCGCACTGACAGCGATTGGCATTTCGGGCCAGGCGTCGATCGACAAGGTGGCCGGCCCGGTAGGCGAGTCTCTGATCATGACCGCCATTGGCCTGGCCGTGGCCGTACCGGCCGTGCTGTCCTACAACTGGCTGGTTGGGCGCAACAAATCGGTCATGGAAGATGTCCGCGCCTTTGGCAGCGACTTGCATGCAGTGATTCTCGGCTCATCCAAACAAGCCTGATGCGCAAGCATCTCTGCAAGGCCAGGCTCACTCCTCCCCCACTTTTCAGGACAACCCAATGTCAATGAACGTCGGCCCCGCCAGTGGCGAAGACGAGGTCATGTCGGCCATCAATACGACGCCCCTGGTGGACGTGATGTTGGTGCTGCTGATCATTTTCCTCATCACGATTCCCGCAGTCACCACCTCCATCAAGCTCGACTTGCCCAAAGAGCGCATTGAGGTGCGTGAGACCAAACCCGAAAACGTCATCATCTCGGTCGACAAAGCGGGCAACATATTCTGGTACGACGCGCGAATGCCCAACGTCAACACCTTGGTGGACAAGCTCAAAAAAGTCTCCACGCTGGATCCGCAGCCTGAAGTGCAGATTCGGGGCGACCTGGGCTCGCCCTATGAGGGGGTCGGCAAGGTTTTGTATGCATGCCAGCGCGCTGGTATTGTGAAAGTCGCATTTATCACCGAGCCTCCCGCCCTGGGCGGTTGAGGCGCCACGTCAAGGACCTGCCATGGGTATGAACATCAAAAGCTCCGGCGCCTCGGACGAACCGCAGGTGATGATGGAGATCAACACCACGCCGCTGATTGACGTGATGCTGGTGCTGCTGGTGATGCTGATCATCACCATTCCCATCCAGCTGCACGCCGTCAACCTGGAAATGCCGGTCGGCACACCGCCGACCAACTTGATCAAACCCGAGAAGGTTCAAATCGACATCGATGAAAAGAGCCTCGTTTACTGGCAGGGACTGCCCGTCACCGCGCAGGAGCTGGACACCAACATGACCGCCGCCGCCGCGCAAGCCGTGCAGCCTGAAGTGCACTTGCGGCCCAACAAGGCCTCGCAATATGCGGTGTTTGCCAACGTGCTGTCGTCGTCCAAGCGGTTGGGGCTGACCAAGATTGCCGTGATTGGCAGTGAGCAGTTCGTGCAATGACTACCGCCATCACCAGCCCCGCGTCCCACATGGGCGCAAATTACCGCTACCAGCCCAAGGACACTTCCAAACGCTATACCGGCATCATATTTGTTGTGGTTCTGCACGCGCTTTTGGGCTACGCGCTGGTTTCTGGCTTGGCCCGAAAGGGTCTGGACATTATCAAGAAGCCGCTGGAAGCCGTGGTGATCCAGGAAGTCATCATTCCGCCGCCACCGCCACCACCTCCACCGCCGCCCAAGGAAATCAAGCCGCCGGACCCGAAACCCCCCAAGGTTGAAGCGCCCCCGCCCCCGTTTGTACCCCCACCCGAGGTGGTTGTCGCGCCTTCAACCGCACCGACGATTGAATCCGTGGTTGCGCCACCCGTGGTAGCGCCAGTGATTGCGCCACCGCCACCGGTCGTAGTGGAGGCGCCGCCCGCACCGCCTGCGCCGCCAGCGCCAAAACCTGTCAGAGCCGATATCGCTGTGGCTTGCCCAACCTTGATTGCGCCTGAAATGCCTCGCAAGGCGATACAAGACGGCGTTTCAGGCGTAGTGAAGGCCAGAATCACCATCAAGGACGGCGCGGTGAAAGACGTGGCCGTCATTTCCGGCCCCCGCGTCTTTCACGCTGCAGTCCGCGCGGCAGTGATGCAGTACAAGTGTGTCAGTGACGGTGAAGTGGTTGCCGAACAGGAATTTGCTTTCAAACTTGAGTAAGGTTTTGATCGCTTGAAAAAGGGGGCTTTTGGCCCTCTTTTTTTTGGCCGGCCGCGCCAAGCTTTTAGGCGCGTCCGGAATTAGGCCAGCGACTCTAAATCCGTGAGGCGCGGGCGCAACGTTTTTGAAAAAAAGGGGGGTTACACCTGTGGCAATTTTGTGTCTATTCGGTAAAGTCCAAAGGGTTTGCCGTTGCTTTTTTGCATGGGAACGGTTGGGCCAAATCCCGACCGATTGGACGGCGAATTTTTTTAGTCACTTTCCCTTTTTTTAACTTGGAGAATCCATGAAAAAGAATCTAACCTTCAGACGAACGGTTCTCGCACGCTCAGTACTGGCGGCATGCGGCGCAAGTGCTCTCGCGTTTGCCATGCAGCCTGTGCAGGCACAGACGGCATCCACCTTGCAGCGCGTTGAAATCACGGGTTCGAACATTAAGCGGGTTGACGCTGAAACGGCTTCGCCAGTTCAAGTGGTCACGCGTGAGGATATCGAACGATCGGGCAAAGCCTCGGTGGCTGAGCTGTTGCAGTCGCTGGCTGTAGACAACGCCGGTTCAGTTCCGATGACGTTCGGAAACGGCTTTGCCAAGGGCGCATCTGGTATTTCGTTGCGCGGATTAGGCGTCGCATCGACATTGGTTTTGATCAATGGCCGTCGCATCGCGCCGTTTGGCAATGCCGACGATGGACAGAAAATCTTCGCTGATTTGAACGTGATTCCCAGCGAAGCGGTTGACCGTGTCGAAATTCTGAAGGATGGCGCCTCTGCCATTTATGGTTCTGACGCCATTGCGGGTGTCGTAAACGTTATCCTGCGTAAGGATTTCAAGGGCACCATTGCCAAGGCAACGATTGGATCCTCACAAAAAGGCGACGGGAACGAAGCACGCGCAAGCATTACACATGGGTTTGGCAACCTCGAGCAAGACAAGTACAACGTTTTGCTTAACTTTGAACTTGGCAAAACCGGCCAGGTATGGAACCGCGACCGCGCAGGGCGCGGGCAAATCGGGCAATCCGACTACCGTGCACTTGGTTTTGACTTGAATAGCGGTACCGGCCCTGGCGGCGCGGGAGGCACTGGCGTCATTATTGCCAATAACCTCGCCGGAAGCTCCATTGTCGGCAACGTACGCAATCCAACGACGCTCAACTATTACAGTCGTAGCAATCCAGCGGGTGTTGGCTTCACGCGTGCCCAACCTAACGCTGTTTGCAACTCCCGCATTCCACAGGGTGGCGATTTGGGTGGATGCTTGATTGATGCCGCACAAGACTACGGTCAAATTCAACCGTCTCAGGAAACCATCAACTTTTTCGGCAGGTTCACTAAAGAAATCAGTCCAAATCTTACGGGTTATGCTGAGCTGAATTTGTACAACACCAGGTCGGAGTCGTTCAGCACACCATCGGGCATCAGTGGCTCTGTGGGTTACCCAGGCGGCCCAGTCAGCAACGCCGCAGTCGCTTTGGGTGCCACCCACCCCGACAACCCTTACAACGCAACCGCGCGTTTCCGTTACCTTGCTGCTGACGTGGGACCACGGGTTTCCAAAACCACGTCCGATTTCAATCGCTTCCTGGTGGGTTTGAGGGGTACTCTGGGGGCGTGGGACTTTGACACTGGCCTTTTGTACTCAGCGTCAACCGGAAAGACCGATCGTACCGGTTTTCTGCAACGCGACGTAGCATTTGCTTTGCTGAACCCGTCTGCTGCCAACGTGGCTGCCGCGAACGCCGGCAGCGCCGCTTATCGCGCTTTGCCCGCCGGATCGGTTTGGCGTATTGCGGAGAATGCCGGATTGAATTCTGCCGCCCTATACGCCGCACTTGCTCCCACGATTTCCGACAGCTCCAAAACTGCAACGACGCAGCTCGACTTCAAAGTCAGCCGCGAAATTGGCCAGTTACCAGGCGGTCCGGTTGGTTTGGCAATTGGCGCGGAAATGCGCAACGAATCTGTCGAGCTGACCCCAACGACCGGAACAGACCGTGGCAACATCATTGGTCTTGGCTATTCCGCCTATCAAGGCAAGCGTGATGTTTACGGCGTTTACTCAGAGGTCAATTTACCAGTTACAAAATCACTGGAGTTGCAAGCTGCATTACGTGTTGACAAATACCAGGGGCTTGACGCTTCAACCACACCCAAAATTGGCGCCAAATGGACTCCGACTGCCGGACTTGTTCTCAGGGGCACCTATGCAGAAGGATTCCGCGCGCCAAGCGCGGCTGAGAATGGTGTAGGCGGTTTGGCAGCGTTCTCCTCAGCGGCCGATCCATTGCGTTGCAACCTGGGCGTTCTGTCAGCTTGTAACCCTGGCACTGTTGCCTTGATCGTTTCACCCAACCCCAATTTGAAGCCAGAAACCTCTCAGAATCTGACTTTGGGTGTGGTGTGGGAGCCAACAAACAAAAGCAACATTTCCATGGACCTGTGGCAAATCGTTCGCAAGAACGAGATCAATACTGAGCTGAGCTCGGATGCCATTGCTGCGGGCAGCGTGGCGCGCGACCCGTCCACAGCAGTAGTGCCTGGCGATCCAGGCGCCATCACTGCCGTGCTGGAGCGTTACATTAACTCCACCCAGACAAAAGTGGTTGGCGTTGACTTTGACGCGCGGCACAGCATCGATCTGTCTGGCGGCAACGGCAAGCTGACATTTGGTGCACAGTGGACGCACCTGTTCACCTACCTCAGAACCGATCCAAGTGGAGTTTCTCGTGACTTTGCTGGCACGCACGGAAATTGCGACGTGACAAACTGCATTGGCACGCCACGTGACCGCATGAACTTCAGCGCGAATTGGGCGCAAGGCAACTGGAATGTCACCGGCATAGTGGCATATCGTGGCAACCTTGCCAACATCAATTTCACAGGCGATCCGGCTGGTTGTGCCACCGTCCTGGCAAATGGAACAGACTCCCCAAGCGGGTGCCAAATCAGTTCATTTACCTCGGTGGATTTGAATGTACGTTACAAACTGACACCAAAGACACAGATTTTCGGAACTATCCGGAATCTGTTTGATGCGGTTGCTCCTTTTGACCCAACTACCTATGGCGCGACAGGTTACAACCCGTTGGACTATGCGGGTGCCATTGGCCGCTATTTCAGCGTTGGTGTCCGTCACGAGTTCTAAGACCGAATGCCCCAACGGGGCATTTTGACTTTCTAAACGAAAAAGCCACTGCAGAAATGCAGTGGCTTTTTTTACCCGCCGGAGGGCGAATCAGACCGCTCTAAACCAGCATCGCATGCATTTCCTGAACCGAGATCACGCCCAGGGAATCCATATATTTCATGCCTTCAACCGCCGCCTGCGCGCCAGCGATGGTGGTGAATGTGGTGACCCGGGCAAGCAAGGCCGAGGTGCGGATTTGCCGGGAGTCGGCAATTGCGTTTCGACGCTCTTCAACAGTGGTGATGACCAAGACAATTTCGTTGTTCTTGATCATGTCAACAATGTGAGGTCGGCCCTCGGCCACCTTGTTGACCACTGCACAGGCGATGCCCGCCGCATTGATGGCGGCAGCGGTGCCTTTGGTGGCGATCAGCTCAAACTTCATGGCAGACAGGTTGCGGGCAATTTCAACAGCGCGCGGCTTATCGCTCTGCTTCACCGATATGAAGACCTTTCCGGACGGTTCTCCCGAGGCTTTGAACGGCTTGGGCAGTTTGGTCCCTGCACCCAGTTGCGACTTCACGAACGCCTCGCCAAAGGTCTTCCCAACACCCATCACTTCGCCGGTTGATTTCATCTCTGGCCCGAGAATGGTGTCCACACCAGGGAACTTCACAAACGGGAAGACTGCCTCTTTCACGCTGAAATACGGTGGGTTCACCTCATCCATGATGCCCTGCGAATCGAGCGACTGGCCGGCCATGCAACGCGCCGCCACCTTGGCCAACTGAATGCCGGTGGCTTTGCTGACAAATGGCACCGTGCGGGAAGCACGCGGGTTGACTTCCAGCACGTAGATCACGTCTTTGCCGTCGACACTTTGAATTGCGAACTGCACGTTCATCAAACCAACGACGTTCAAGCCTCTGGCCATCGCCGCAGTTTGGACTTTGAGCTCAGCGACCGTCTCCTTGGACAATGAATATGGCGGCAGTGAGCAAGCCGAGTCACCACTGTGCACACCGGCCTGCTCGATGTGCTCCATCACGCCACCAATGAACACGCGCCGGCCATCGCACAGGGCGTCAACATCGCATTCAATGGCGTCATTCAAGAAGCGGTCCAGCAACACAGGTGAGTCGTGCGACACCTTGACGGCTTCGCGCATGTAGCGCTCCAGGTCGCGCTGCTCGTGTACGATCTCCATGGCGCGCCCGCCAAGCACGTAGCTGGGGCGTACCACCAGCGGGTAGCCCAAGGCGGCGGCTTTTTCAAGCGCCTCGGGTTCGGTGCGGGCTGTGGCATTGGGCGGCTGGCGCAGGCCAAGTTCATGCAGCAACTTTTGAAAGCGCTCGCGGTCTTCTGCCGCGTCGATCATGTCGGGGCTGGTACCAATGATGGGCACACCGTTGGCCTCCAGATCGAGCGCCAATTTCAAGGGCGTCTGGCCACCGTATTGAACAATCACGCCCAGCGGTTTTTCCTTGTCAACGATTTCCAGCACATCTTCGAGCGTCAGCGGCTCGAAATACAGGCGATCTGACGTGTCGTAGTCAGTAGACACTGTCTCAGGGTTGCAGTTGACCATGATGGTCTCGTACCCGTCTTCGCGCATCGCCAGTGCGGCATGGACGCAGCAGTAATCGAACTCAATGCCCTGACCGATGCGGTTGGGGCCACCACCCAGAACCATGATTTTCTTGTTGTTGGTAGGCGCAGCTTCACATTCGCTGGCTGAATCAAACGGATTCTGTGACTCGTACGTCGAATACATGTAAGCCGTGTTGGTTGAAAACTCAGCAGCGCAAGTGTCAACACGCTTGTAGACGGGGCGTACGCCGAGTGCGCGGCGCTTCTCACGAATCACCGTGTCTGTGGTTTTGAGTTGACGCGCCAGGCGACGGTCCGAGAAACCTTTCTGCTTCAAGGCGCGCAGAGTTGACGCATCAATCTCGTCCAGCGATTTGGTCTCAAGTTCCAGCTCAATTTTGACAATTTGCTCGATCTGCACCAGAAACCAGCGGTCGATTTTGGTCAGTGCAAATACTTCGTCCACGCTCATGCCTTGCGCAAACGCGTCGCCCACGTACCAGATGCGCTCTGGGCCTGGCGCGCCAAGTTCCTTCTCAAGCACTTCCCTGTCCTGGGTTTTTTCGTTCATCCCGTCGACACCGACTTCCAGACCGCGCAGCGCTTTCTGGAACGATTCCTGAAAGGTGCGGCCCATCGCCATCACCTCGCCTACTGACTTCATTTGCGTGGTCAGGCGTGAATCGGCCGTCGGGAATTTCTCAAACGCAAATCGCGGGATTTTGGTAACGACGTAGTCGATGCTCGGTTCAAAACTGGCCGGTGTGGCGCCGCCGGTGATTTCATTGCGAAGCTCGTCCAGCGTATACCCCACAGCCAGTTTGGCGGCAACTTTGGCAATCGGGAAGCCCGTGGCTTTGGATGCCAACGCAGAGGAGCGCGACACGCGCGGGTTCATCTCGATCACGACCATGCGACCGTCTTCGGGGTTGATGGCAAACTGCACGTTGGAGCCGCCAGTGTCAACGCCAATCTCGCGCAACACTGCGAGTGAGGCATTGCGCAGGATTTGGTATTCCTTGTCGGTCAAGGTCTGCGCCGGAGCGACCGTGATGGAATCGCCGGTATGAACGCCCATCGGGTCCAGGTTTTC